>NZ_JARVSH010000019.1:0-4409 GCF_030209295.1 Pseudarthrobacter sp. lyk4-40-TYG-27 | reverse complement strand
GGGTGTGGGAGAGTAGGACACCGCCGGACACACACATTGGTCGAGGCCCCAACCACACGGTTGGGGCCTCCCACATTTAAAAACACCACCTAGACTTACCGTCTATGACTCCCCGAAACACGGGCCCCAAGGGCAAGCGGGCCACCATCCTCGATGTTGCCGCTGCCTCCGGCGTCTCCCGGCAAACCGTAACCCGTGCCATGAACGACATGGCCGGGATCAGCCCCGAGACCCGTGAACGCGTCCAAAGGATCGCTTCGGAGCTGGGCTACAGCCCCAGCCGCTTCGCCAAGGGGTTGGTCCAAGGGGCGAAGGTATCGATTGGCCTCGCCATCCCGGACCTGACCAACCCATATTTCCCCGCGTTTGCGTCCAGCGTGGTGGAGGCAGCCACCGGGCGCGGCTGGAACGTCGTGGTTGATGACTACGGGCACGGAACCGGCAGTGCGGCCGACGCCGCTGCCAGGCTCGCACCCCAGGTGGACGCCCTTATTGGCTACCTTGCGCCACACGCGGACGAGGCGCAGGCGCTGATGGGCCGCCGGCCCGTCGTCGCCCTGGACTCACCGGACGCGGGAACCGCCGGCCGCATCTCGTTCGACTACCACCACGCCGCGAGGCTGGCACTTGCGCACCTTGCCGGCAGGGGTTGCACGAACGTCGCCTTCCTGGACTCGAACCAGGGAGCGCCTGCCGGCAGTCGGAGCGCGGCAGCAGCAGCCGTCGCCGAGGAAGCGGGAATGCAGCTCACCCGCTTCCAGGCCGAGCCCTCCGCGGCCGCCGCCAAGGCGGCCGTGGCCCTCCTGGCTGGCCGAGCAAAACCCGTTGACGGGATCCTTGCCTTCAACGACCTCATGGCCGCCGGTGCGCTTAAAGCCTTGCAGGCCTCCGGCAACGCCGTGCCGGGCGACTGCGCAGTCATCGGAATGGACGGGATACCGCTCGGAGAACTGCTCACCCCTGAGCTGACCACCCTCGCACTGGACCTGCGAGCCGTCGGACGTGCCGCCGTCGGCCTCCTCGAAGGACTCCTCTCGGGCTCGCTCGCGGAAGGCGGGACCGAGGCCCATCTGATCCTTCGGCACGAGCTGGTCCTCCGCCAGTCCGCCTAGGCCCCTACTCAAAGGCGCGCGCAGCGGATAGGCTTTAACCGCATCCGCGTGAACGTTCACGCAACCCCGTCAACCACACCTGCAGCAAGGAAGACCATGGCATTCCACACCCCCGCCGCCACTGATGGCGGCCAGGACCCCCGCGGCGCCACACACTCCACCCCCAACCTGGAGCTTGGCCAGGAAGAGGTCCGGGAGTTGGCCTCGCTGGCGCCGGGACGCGGAAGCCTGCCCGCGCGCTCCTACCTGGCAACTGACGCGCCCAGGCTGTCCCTCAACGGTGATTGGCAGTTCAGGCTGAGCCCTGGAATCCGGACTGCGCCCAACGACGGGTGGCAGCACGGCACGCACCTGGCCGGTTTCGTCCCGCTGCCTGTCCCTTCCAGCTGGAGCATGCACGGCCACGGATCCCCGGCCTACACCAATGTCCAGTTCCCCTTCGCCGTGGAACCGCCGTTCGTCCAGGAAGCCAACCCCATCGGTGACCACCTGGTGACCTTCCAGGCGGGCCCGGAGTTCTTCCCGCACGCGCTGTTGCGGTTCGACGGCATCGACAACGCCGGGACGGTATGGCTGAACGGTGTTGAACTCGGAACCACCCGCGGCAGCAGGCTGGCCCACGAATTCGACGTGTCCGGCATTCTGGTGGTAGGCGCCAACACCCTGGCGGTGCGGGTGGCCCAGTTCTCCGCCGCGAGCTACGTGGAGGACCAGGACATGTGGTGGCTTCCGGGGATCTTCCGGGACGTGACCCTCCAGGCGCGGCCCGCTGACGGCCTCGACGATCTGTTCGTCCACGCGGACTACGACCACGCGACGGGTCACGGCACGCTGAGGGTCGAGGCGACCCGGGCCGGCAAGGCGATTGACGCCGTCGTCCGCATCCCTGAACTCGGCCTGGAACTCCCCGCCGGGGCCCAACATACTGTCCCGGGCGTGGCGCCGTGGTCGGCGGAGCAGCCGCGCCTGTATGACGCCACCGTCAGCACCCCCGGTGAGACAGCATCCGTGCAGGTGGGATTCCGAAGCATCACCATCGAAGACGCCCAGTTCAAAGTCAACGGCCGGCGCATCCTGCTTCGCGGCGTAAACCGCCATGAACACCATCCCAGGCTGGGCCGCGTGGTGCCGCGGGATGTGGTGGAGGCGGAACTGCGGTTGATGAAGCAACACAACATCAACGCGATCCGCACCTCGCATTACCCGCCGCATCCGGAATTCCTCGCCCTGGCAGACCAGCTCGGGTTCTATGTGGTCCTCGAATGCGACCTCGAGACGCATGGATTCGTGGGGGCCGGATGGGCGCAGAACCCCAGCGACGATCCGCAGTGGGAGGAAGCCCTGGTGGACCGGATGGAGCGGACCGTGGAACGCGACAAGAACCATCCGTCAGTCATCATGTGGTCGCTCGGCAACGAGGCTGGCACGGGCCGGAACCTTGCCGCCATGTCGCGCTGGGCCAAGGACCGCGACCCGTCGCGTCCCATCCACTACGAAGGCGACTGGTCTTCGCCCGACGTTGACGTCTACTCCCGGATGTATGCCAGCCAGGCCGAGACGGCGCTGATCGGCCAAGGAATCGAACCGCCCCTCGAGAACGCCGAACTGGACGCCAGGCGCCGCGCCATGCCATTCGTGCTCTGCGAATACGTCCATGCCATGGGCAACGGGCCCGGTGGCATGAGCGAATACCAGGAACTGTTCGACAAATACCCACGGCTGATGGGCGGCTTCGTGTGGGAGTGGCTGGAGCACGGCATCACCGTGACGGACGCGAATGGCAGCGAACACTTCGCCTACGGCGGGGATTTTGGCGAAGAGATCCACGATGGAAACTTCGTCACTGACGGCTTGGTTGACGCCAACCGCAAGCCCCGCCCCGGGCTGCTGGACTTCAAGAAGGTCATCGAGCCGCTGCGCATAGAGGTCGGGCAGGATTGGGCCCGCTTCACCGTGCGGAACGGCCAGGACTTTGCGGACACGTCCGCCTTCAGCTTCCGGTACACAGTTGTGGCCGACGGCGACACCCAGGTGGAGGGGTCCGTGGCCGTTGCGCCGATAGCGCCCCAGTCCGAGGCCGTCGTCGAGCTGCCGACGGAGATTGCCCGGTATGCTGCCGCGCCGGCATCCAGCCAGTCTGCCGTGCTGACGGTGAGCGCGGTGCTTGCTTCCGATACGGCCTGGGCAGGGGCCGGCCACGAGGTCGCCTGGGGCCAGGCTGCCCGTTTTGGGACCCAGGATCCCCGGCTGCCCGCCGTGGACGGTGTCGAGGTCATGGACGACGAGCTGAAACTTGGCAACGCCCGGTTCAACCGGGCCACCGGCATGCCCACGTCCATCGGCGGCCTTCCCGTCGACAAACTGGGGCTGGTCCTGTGGTGGGCACCCACTGACAACGACCTGGGCCGGGAATGGGGGAGCACCGACGAGCGGCCGCTTGCCACCCAGTGGAAGGACGCAGGTCTTGACCGCCTCCACACACGCCTGTTGGGCATCACGGCAGAACCCGCGGCAGGGGGCGGGGAACAACTCCGTGTCAGCACCCGCGTTGGCATTGCGGACAAGCAGTACGGAGTGCTGGTTGATTACCTGTGGACCAGCAACTCCGGAGCACTGGCACTGCGCACCCGCGTTAAGCCGGCAGGGGACTGGGTCAACGCCGGCTTCGACATCGAATGGGCGCGAATCGGTCTGGAGCTGGTCCTGGCGGTCGAGACAACCACGGTGAACTGGTTCGGGCAGGGACCGCACCAGAGTTACCCCGACACCGGCCAGGGAGCGCGGGTGGGGTGGTTCGAGCTGCCGCTCGCCGGCTGGGATGTAGATTATGTCCGGCCGCAGGAGTCCGGGGCGCGCGGCTCCGTACGGCAGGCGGTTCTCGAAACCGGCGGCAAGCAGCTGCAACTCTCCGGAGAGCCCTTTGCGCTGACCGTCAGGCCCTACGGCATGGACGTCCTCGCAGCAGCGACGCATCGTCCCGACCTCGTTCCGGACGGACGCAGCTACGTTTACATTGATCACGCCCGGCGGGGCGTTGGCACCGCGGCCTGTGGTCCCGGCGTCCTGGAGCCCTACCGGCTGAAGCCCCGCGAAGCTGAGTTTGAGGTCCTCCTCCAAGTCCACGGCTGAGGCCACTCCGGGAATGTGAGCCACCCGACATCGGCTCCAAACCCTCGAAGGTACTGAGAGGGCACGGTCAGCATTGCCGGAAACCGCGGAAATTCGCGGTTTCCGGCAGTGTACGGAGCCCCCTGTTCCTGGATTTGCGGTGGGGTTGGTGGGCGTGTATTGTTTTCT
>NZ_JARVSH010000020.1:0-10082 GCF_030209295.1 Pseudarthrobacter sp. lyk4-40-TYG-27 | reverse complement strand
TAACGACCTCCAGCTGCAGGTGCGCCAGCCTCACAAGCGCACCTGCAGCAGTACCCATCACAGCCACCACAAGGTTACAGGGGGCCGAGCCTCCAATGTCAGGCCGTGGCGGCTCTCTTCCAACTTTGCAAGCTTCCGTCGCGCGCCGTTACGTATTCGGGACTCACCTCCTTCCGCCAGGTTTCGGAACCCGTGACGGTAAGTTAGATCGAAACGTGCTGGAGGGCGACGTAAAATGCGGTCGCCTCCCCCAAGGTGTGCTGGGTCATGACGTCATTTGCATCGTGAATGGGTGAGGACCTCTTAAGTTGGTGGCTACCACAAGTAGACAACGACTAAGAGGTCTCCATGTCCCACCGTAACGCCCGCCTGACTCCGAACGGTAGAAGGATCATCATCGAACGCATCCTGGGCGGCCGGTGGCTCATGTGGTCAAGGAAATGGGCATGTCCGCGCACCGGTGGCTTAGCACACCCAGTCGCCTCGACCGGCCGGCACACGATGATCGGCCCCCGGAACCACAACTCAGGAGCCGCTCACCTAGGCCTCTTGACAATCGGACCTACATGTCAGCCCGCTCCACAGGATCAGCGAGATAACCTGATAGCCTCCAGTCGCTGCATCGCTATGGCACTTCTGCCGAGGTGGCCGAAAGTGGTTTTGTGGCTACCTTCCGAAAAGAGCTCCCTTCGTTCCGGGAACCATTCTGGAGATCGGCGGCGATTAACGGCAACCGTCCAGTCGTAGACCCAAAATGAGCATCCCCTCTGCTCTCCGACCTTCATGGTCTTCCTTGAGTCCCTTCGACGCGCCGCGTACTCAGGAACTCATCTCTTCCTGACGCTCCGATCGCACGGATCCGACGTGACGGTCGAAGAATGTCGCGACGCTCGCGTCAATCTCCTGAACTCGCGGGATCATTGCGCTCATGCCGAAGACCCCATGGAATAGGCCGTCAAAACGTTGCTTTTCCATAGTCACGCCCGCTGCGGCCAAGAGATCGGCGTAGTTCTCTGCTTCTTCATGAAGCAGGTCAAGCTCCATGGTGAGAACGAGCGCCGGGGCGAGCCCGGCCAGGGACGTTGTCCGGTTCGGTGAGGTTTGCGCCGTAATATCCGCACCATCGAGGTACATCGCCCAGAACTTCTCACATGCTGCCGCGGTGAGGAATGGCCCGCCCGAAAGCTCGGTCCTCGATGGTGAATCTGCGTCGGGGTCGATGACCGGATACATGAGGATCTGAGCCGCGACGGGAATCTGCTCGTCACGAGCGCGAATAGCGGTTACGGCGGCGAGATGAGCCCCCGCGCTTTCGCCCATAAGGGCAATTCGATCTGCATCTCCGCCATACGCCCCGATGTATTCTCGAACCCACAACAATGCCGCGAAGGCATCGTCGGGCCCGGCAGGGAACGGATGCTCGGGTGCAAGTGCATAGGTGGCCGAGACAACGATTGCGCCCAAGCTGTCGGCGTAGCGCCGGCAGGTGGGGTCAAGCGTCTCGAGCGACCCGGAGACGAATCCACCGCCGTGGTACATGATCAGCACAGGAGCTTTCTCTGCTCCTTCGACCGCGACACTGTCAGGAATGTAGATCCTCATACGTGGCACATCGATCTCTTCAACGCGCATATCAGGACCCGTAATCTGCATGCCACCCATGGCATCCATCAGTCCGCGCATCATCTCCGGAGTCAGCTGCTCCATGGGGGGTGTGCCGCCGTTGAGCATGCCCGCTACGACGACCGCGGCAGCCGGGTCAAGCCGCACCAGGGGCGGCACCTCCGTTGCCACCCCGTCGAAAGATAGGCCGGCGAAGCCGTGTGACCGCGCCTGCTCGATGATGGCGTTGTACATTGGCGCACCGAGCATAAAGGTGTAGCCCGTGACAGCTTTGCCCTCGACATTCCCACCGACGTGCCAGGACTTTGGGGATGCCGAGTAGAGTGACATCGCTATAATCGCGCGGCACAGGTGCACCCAGCGTTCCTCAGCGTCAGCCGTGGCTTCAACTGTTGTAGCGTGGCGGGATTGCATTTCACTGACTAGTGCTGTGGCAAACTCCACTTGCTTTTCGGTCACCATGGTGGTGTTGACAACGCCAGCTGCGCTGAGCGGCCCGACGATCGTGAAGAGGTTCGGAAATCCTGCGCCGAGCATACCCAGATAGTTTCGAGGCCCATCTTGCCACGTGGACTGCAGCGTCATGCCATCCCGCCCGATGGTGGGGATAGCGAGCTGTGCGCCGGTGAATGCATCGAATCCGGTGGCCAGGACGATCATGTCGAACTCGTACGTGGCGTCGGCCGTGCGAATCCCGGTCTCCGTGATTTCCTGGATTGGCGCCGCAGCGGCGTCTACCAACTGCACATGGGGCAGGTTGTAGATGTCATAGTAGCCATCGACGAACGGAGGACGCTTCGTGGCGTATGGATGATCCCGCGGGCTGAGGAGTTGGGCGGTTGCTGGATCCTTGACCTGTTCGCGGATCTTCCCTCGCACATACTCTGCTGCCGTTTCATTAGATTCCGGGTTGAACAGCAGGTCGTTAAAGGTGGACGTAAGGAGTGAGAAACCTCCGCGCTCCCAGTAGCGGTCATATACTTCCCTGCGTTCTTCAGGGCTGGCAGCACTGGCTGGAAGCAGCGCCCTGTCGTACGGGAGCCCCATCAGGTAGCTCCCGGATTCGCCGCGAATCTGCTCGTGGTTCTCGGCGTTCCAACGACGTTGTTCAGGAGCGACAGGCTCGTTACCCAGCCGGCCTACGAAGTTCGGGGTCCGCTGAAATATGGTGAGGGCCCCCGTCTTCTCGGCGATCGCCGTGACGAGCTGAATTCCCGAGGCGCCAACTCCCACCACGCCGACTCGCTTTCCTGCGAAATCCACCTCGTGCTCGGGCCAGGAGCTTGTCCGATAAAGCTCGCCGGTGAAAAGATCGGCCCCAGGAAAATCAACGCTCTTGGGATGCGACAGGCCGCCCACGCAGGAGACCACGTAGCGCGCGCTGCAAACTTCGCCATCGGACGTTCGCACGGCCCAGGTGGCAGAAGGCTCGTCCCACGTGAGCGACTCCACGCGAGTTCCGAACTGGAACGAGCGGCGGAGCTCAAGTCGATCGGCCACCCATTCCAGATACGATCGGATCTCTCGTTGGGGGGCGAATTTTTCGGTCCATTCCCATTCACGCTGGATCTCGTCGGAGAACGAGTAACTGTAATGCACGGATTCAAAGTCGCACCGCGCTCCCGGATACCGATTCCACCACCATGTACCTCCGATACCGTCAGCGGCTTCGAATGCCCTCACTGACAGCCCGAGTTCGTTGCGCATCTTGTGAACCGCATATAAGCCAGAGAAACCGGCACCTATAACGACGACGTCATGGTGTCCATTCATTGAAAACTCCCTCGTTTCCTGAACCGGACTAGCGCCCGGAAAAACTTTCAATGCAGGGAACGATCTGATCCCTCATAATCTAAGAGTGTCGTGTCGGGGAGGCCAGGTCTTCGGTCCGTTGGCCGAGAAAAGCCCTCTCTATTGACCAATCGACCAAATGGGCCAGAATGAGAGGAAAGTGATATCGGTGAGCGGTGTTGATCCTGATGTCCGGGAGCGGGCACGTCGCGTGGCGACAGCCTTGCTGCCCCGCATCGACGACATCGGAGACGCCACGGCGGGCTACATTGTCGAACGGATTCCCGAGTTGTCCCGGCTCGGCGTCCGTGAGCTCGCCAAAGCATCAGGTCGGATTGGCTCGGCGGCGTTGATCCACGCCCTTTCGCGTGGCGAAGACGCCACAGAGATCGTGCCCTCGGCAGAGACGTTGCGCATCGCCCGCGACATGGTCCAGCATGGCGTCGACCGCTCGGCCCTCACTCGCGGGTACCGCGTGGGGATAGCGTTTTGGTGCGATGAGTGGGCCCGTGCTGTAGCAGGGTTTGATCTCGAAAGCGAGGCGCAGGTGGCGGTAGTCCAGTATGGCACGTCGTTCCTCCTGACATGGCTCGAGGTCATATTGGACCGTATCGAAGCCGCCTACCGGGACGAATCAGACCGGCTGGTACAGGAAGGGACGTTGGAAAGGGCGGCGTATGTTAGCAGCGCGCTCGATGGCGGCGACTTTGATCCCAAGGTCGCAACTATGCGGCTCGGGTACAACTTCGCCGGATGGCACGTCGCCCTGGTCCTGAGCCGGGTCGAGGACGGGCAGCCTTCCGCGCCTCTCGATTCGCTGGCCAGGGCGCTGGCCGGTTCAATTGCCAACGCCAGGCCCCTGGTCGCCCGTGTCGACGTCAACACGACCTGGTGCTGGGTTCCCACGAGGAAGAACGATAGGGCGTCCTTCGAACAGGTGTCCGTCCTCGTCGGGCAAGGTCAACCCGGTTTTGGGCTTGAGGGCTTCCGCCGAAGCCACCAGCAAGCGCTCGAAGCCCTACGCGTCGGACGAAAAGCTGCCAAGCGGCCCGGGACGGTCACCCAATTCGATGAGATCGAGATCGCGGCAATGTGCAGCGAGAACTACGAGCGGTGCAGGACTTTCGTCTTGGAGCAGCTTGGCACTATTGGCGACGCGACGCCGGAGATGGCGGTCCTGCGGGATACACTCTGGGAATTTTTCGCTACAGGCGGCAGCTTCCGGGCAACCGCTTCGGTGCTGGGTATCCATCACAACACTGTTCGCTATCGGATCGGCCGGGCAGAGCAGATCCTGAATTGCCCCGTTGGTCAAAACCGAATGAAGCTGGAATTAGCGCTATATCTAGCCCACTCGTTGGAGCTAATAGGCAGACCTTAGCGACCGGAACGACCGATAACACCCGCCCCTTCATAGAAACCACTTTGACAGGCAAAATTCTTGGCTTGCGCCAAAAATAGGTGACGCAAGCGAAAGGCTATTGGGACTGCTAAAGGTTTGATTGACACTTCCCTCCAAGGATTTGATGGCAAATTCCTAGGGTGGTTGCAAGGCTCTGATTGATGGAGCGTTTCACGGTCAAGTTGTTTCCGCCGGCCGCCCGTACTGATTTTGTTGATTTGGTGTGCGGTGGACTGTCGATCCTGCAGGCCTCCCGGCGTGCCGGAGCGGTGCACCCGACCGGGAGTAATTGGTGGGCCCAGTCGGCCAGATGATGACTGTGAATATGGGCGCCATTGGGGGCTTGGCAGATCCGGCGCCCTCAGTGAAGGGCCGGGCCGGGCTTTGAACCTGGCGGAGCGGGGGATGATCCAGATTGGCGCGCGGAGCGCATTAGGCCCGGCGCCGGCCCAAACCGTTAAAGCCAATCGAACAGGAGGCGCTATGCCGGCTGATCGGAGTGTGGATCGTGACGGGCGGAGCCTCAAACTGATCTCGGCGATGTTGGCCTTCCACTTCCCGGATGATCAGACTATGCAGGTGAGCCACGAGCCGTGTCGTTTCCGTGGCCGGCGGTTGAGTTCCGCGGCGACGTTTTCGAGGATTCCGGGCCAGTGGAACGACAGATCGGTGCTTTTCGGGAAGTACTCGCGGAGGAGCCCGTTGGTGTTTTCGTTGCTGCCGCGTTGCAAGGGCGAGTGTGGGTCGCAGAAGTAGATCGGCATACCGGTCGCCATCGTGATCTCCTGATGCCGGGACATCTCCGCTCCTTGATCCCAGGTCGTCGAAGGGCGCAATTGCTCGGGCAGGCTATTCATCGCGGTGATTATGGCATCGGCCACAGTGCGGGCAGCGTGATCCCCGGGCAGATGCAGCAACATCACGTAACCGCTGGCCCGTTCGACAAGGGTCCCGATCGCGGGCTTCGATGCCGTCGAACCGATGATTAGGTCCCTTTCCCAATGGCCGGGAACAGCGCGGAGGGACAGGCCCTGCTCCTTAGCCATCCTCACCAGCTCGGGGGCGGCCTCGGCCTCAGACTTCTCTGTCAGGCTTTTAGCGGTTTTCGTAATCGGCACAGCCTCAAGTGTCGCGGCCATATCGGGCTCCTCCCCGCCAGGCTCACAGCCCGGCGTGTCGAGCTGGATAGCCCGTTATTTCCACAGTCCCGGTGAGACGAAGTCATGCTGCAGGTGGACGACTAAGAGTGCAGTTGAAGCTGGGTTAAGGGTGTTTTTGGCGCCCTTCCGGTCTATTGGTTTTGAAACCCTCGGCGCGATGAGTTGCTGCGTCGAATGGCTTGCTGATCGCTCTACTTCCCTGCTTGCGGTGTTAGACGTAGAAGCGTGCCAGGAGTTGAGCCACGGCGGCGGGGCGTTCGATGTCCTTCATTTCAATTATTGCTTTCACCTTGATCGTTGCGCCGCGTTCGACAGCACTGACGTCGGTTATGGTTGCGCGAGGCCGGACCTTGGAGCCTACCTTGACCGGTGAGGTGAAGCGTACTTTATCGAGGCCGTAGTTGAGCTTGGTTGTCACGCCCTCAACGTCAAAGGGTTCACTCCAGAGTGGAATGATAAGAGAGAGTATGAAGAAGCCGTGCGCAATCGTAGCGCCGAGTGGGCTTTCTCGTGCACGTTCGGGGTCCACGTGAATCCATTGCCGGTCACCGGTGAGGTTGGCGAAAGTGTCAATATCCACTTGCGTTATCTCCCTGTAATCACTAGTTCCGAGATCGGTACCTGCCATGTTGGGGAGGTCCTTGAAGTCGACTACGAGGTTCGGCATTCCTGAATCTTTCATGGGTCCGATATCATCGGGCATTTGTCGCTATGTGGACGACAAGCTCTCGGAAGCGTTCGTCGTAAGATAGGCCGGAAGGCACCATCTAACCCCACGCGGTTGACAGGCGTGCATAACGGACATTGAGGGAAGGCAGCCCATTTCGCGCTAGGCGGTTCGCCGTCGTTGTCGCCATCCGATTTGAGCTAAGAGGTCCCGGGTTGGAGTTCTGGTGGCAGCTGTGGAAATGTTGCGCCGACCTGTTGCAACTTCTCCGGCTTGAACAATTCCGCTCCATATTGTTGAAGGTCCTCATAGCCCCAGCCGCCGTCGTGATAATCGCTGCTGAGGGGCGCCGGGTGCGCCCAGAGTTGCAGGCGGTCGCCCCCGACACCGATGACCTGCCCAGTTATACCCGCTGCATCATCAGAAACAAGGTATGCGATAAGACCTGCGACGTCTGTTGTTCTGCCGAAGCCAAGTTCACGGCGGAAGAAGGAGGGCATAGCTTCGCCGCGTTCCTCTGCTTCAAGGGCCTTCTGGAAGTATGGAACGGCCTTGGTCATTGTCGTTGCCGCGACAGGAATAACGGTGTTCACATTGACACCTGACTTCTTCATTTCCAGGGCCCAGGTTCGCATCATCCCTACGATTCCCGCCTTGGCGGCAGAATAGTTTGTCTGGCCGAAGTTCCCGTATTGCCCGCTGGGGGAACCGATTGTGATAATTCGGCCGCGAATGCCTGCGTCTTTGAAGTAGGAAAAGGCCTCCCGTACACAGGTAAATGTTCCGCGTAGGTGAACATTCACGACCACGTCGAAGTCCTCGTCGGACATGTTCAGTAAGCTCTTGTCCCGCAGGTTGCCGGCGTTTGTCACCAATGCATCGAGTCGACCGAAAGCAGCGATTGCACCGTTAACGAGCGCCCTTGCCGCTTCGGTGGTGCCGACATTGGCGGCAACGGAGACGGCGCGGCCACCGTCCCTTCGTATCTGGGCTGCGGCACGCTCGGCCCGTTCCGCGTTCACTCCGTTGATGACGACCGCACAACCACGGCCTGCAAGTTCCTTGGCATACGCAAGTCCCAAGCCCTGCCCGCTGCCTGTAACGATCGCCACTTTGCCGGCCAGATTCACTGCGCACCTCCATTTCACGGGGTAGCAACTTCGTGCTCGTTGCCGACCTGGCAACGACACACAACCCAGAAACAGGAATCGTGTGTACCTGACTTATCAAAGCCGACGTCGCCAAGGCGGCTCTACCCGGTGTTCCGATCCCCGGAACAAGGTTCAATGTCAATCTGCAAAAGGGCTACCCGCGGACGACGCCAGCCTCCGCTTAGCTACGTCATTCCAGCACGCCCGCTTGGGTGGTTGTCGGATTGCCTGCCATAACCCTCGGCATTGTGCGGGAAGGTGAGGTTTTGCTGGGAGCGACCAGTGGTGTTGCGGCTTCCACACGGCCGGTTCTGATGTAGGTGCCGTAGCGGGGGATTTCTACTGTTGCTGCCGGGAGGCGGAACCAGTCATCGACGCGGAAGCGCCGTGATGCCTGGGGTTCGTAGATTCTGTGTTTGATGGCGAATGATCCGGCAGCGGCCTGCGCTGTTGGTGCACTCATGGCGGTTCCTCGATGGTGGTGTGGGGACTCGGTCTGTGGGGCGGGTGCGGCCTGCTTCTTGCCGGCGTTGGTGAGAAGGCCCGCCGTGTACTCGGAGAGCCAGCCGAGGCCGGCTCCGGCGATGAGGGCAATGTGCCGGCGGCGTCGAAGGTGGTGCCGAAGTAGACTGCGCATCCCGGCGAATGTGCCCGGGATGAAGGCCAGCGCGCTCCAGCGTGCCTGGACGCCCATCGCGACTACGGCGATGCCCAGCGCCGCGGGAACGGGGAGGTTCGCTGCTCCCCGGACGATTGCTGCGCCCAAGAGAACGCCGGAGAGGTTGGCGGGGATGGCTTTGAGCAGTCCTGCCTTTTTGCCGCCGACGGCGAAGAATCATGCCCATGAGAGGAATCTGACCCAGGTGATTCGGCCGAAGGAGGTGGAGATCGCCGCCGAAGCCGGGGCGCCTTTGACGGCACGTACACGGGGCGCGGCTGAAAACTGGACCGGTCTTTTTGCCGAATTCACTTTCGTCAGGTTGCGGTGTCCTCTTCGTACCAGCCCACCCAGGCAGACGAGGTCAATCGCAGGCTGGGCACTGCCAACTCGGCCTCCCACAAGGCGACGTCCTGCTTGCTGTTGAGGTGGAACATCAGTCCCAGGTGACGGGCCAGAAATATCATGGGGTGTTTCCTTTCCAAGCGGAGCGCAACAGCCGTTCAAGGTCCGCAGCCTCGACGCTGCGGGGATTCGACGGCGGTATCTGCGGCAGGATGAGGTTCACGGCTTCGGGGATCCGGTCTTCGCGGAATCCGAGGTCGGCGAGGCTGCGCGGGGCGTCAATGCTGCTGTATAGCCCTGCCAGGCCTGTGGACGCATCCGCACTACCCAGCTCGGCGGCGATGCGTTTTTTCGCGTCCGGTGCGTCCGGTATGTTGAACGCTGTGACGTGGGGAAGTATCACCGCGTGTGTTGCAGCGTGCGGAAGATTGAACGCTCCGCCCAGGACGTGGCAGATCTTGTGGTGCATGCCCGCCCCGGCTGACGCGAAGGCGGTCGCCGCCAGGAACGCCCCGCTCAGCATCTGTTCCCGGCCTACGACGCTTGAGGGGTCGGCCTTCACCGCTGGCAGTCCCCCGGCGAGCAGGCGGATGCCCTCGGTGGCGAGTGCGGCGTTCACCGGGTGGGCGCGGGGCGCCCAGAGGGAGTCGATGCAGTGCGCAACCGCGTTCAAACCCGAGGCCATCGAGAGTGCCACGGGCAGCGAAAGCGTCAGTTCGACGTCGTAAATTACCGACGCCGGCAGCACACGGTCATCAACCCCCGTGGTCTTGCGGTGGTCCGCTGTGATGCCCCAGACATTCGTGGCCTCGGACCCGGCGTAGCCGGTGGGTACCGCGACGATGGGCAGACCCGTGGTGAGCGCAACGGCCTTCGCCAGTCCGATGGCCGATCCGCCGCCCACGGCAACCAGGAGGTCGACGTTGTGTGAAGCGGCGGCCGTGCGGGCTGCCTCCGCTGCCGCGGCGGGGACATGTTCCACCACGTCGTGATAATGCAGGGCGACTTTGGCGTCTTGGGTGATGGTCTCCGCCACGTCCGCATACCTGCGGCTGGAGATTACCATCGCATTTTGGGTTTTCAGCCGTGCAGCTTCGGCAGCAAGGTCCTCTGTTGCGTTGCCGTTGCCGAAGAGCACCCGCTGACGGGGAGATACATGCTCGAACTGGAGTGTCATCGTAGCTCCTGGTCGGCGGACTGAGGTTGGTCGGGGCGGTAGAGGCTGCAAGCTACAGGTCCGGTGTGGGATTCCGCCCCGGACCTGTAGCCTTTGCCACTACAGTGT
>NZ_JARVSH010000017.1:0-22619 GCF_030209295.1 Pseudarthrobacter sp. lyk4-40-TYG-27 | reverse complement strand
GCCGCAGAACCTGCAAACAGAGAGGAATCCTGATGGAGTTCAGTTACGAGGTCAAAGGCTCGTACGCCGAAGTCAAGGCGGACGGGAGGCTCAACATGGTGTCCGCGCCCAAGCTGCGTGAATTCGTCACCGACGTGATCGCGGGCGGTTCCAGCCGGATCGTGGTGAACCTGGAGAAGACAGCCTTCATGGACTCCTCGGGCCTCGGCGCCCTGATCGGCTGCCTCAAGGCCGCGCGCCAGGCCGGGGGCGACCTTCGGATCGCGGCCGTGCAGCCACAGGTGAACATGGTGCTGAAACTGACCAGCATGGACAAGGTGCTGACCGCCTACCCCACGGCCGAGGCAGCGTTCAGCAATGACTGAGATCCTGGCCTCACGCACCTTCCGGGGGCCGGCTGCCGAGGACGCCATCGAAGCCGTCCACAACGACCTCGACAGCCTCTGGCTTGACGTCCCGTTCGTGAACGACATGGACCAGATGACGTTCACGACGGCCGTCATCGAATCAGTCTCCAACATCGTCCAGCACGCGGAGCCGACGAGCCAGGATCCCGTGGAGCTGGGCGTGGACATCGAAGTGTGGCCCCGGCTGCTTCAAGCCAGGGTCAGCGCCTACAACACCAAGCCGCCCTTCGGCCCAATGGAACCGGCAACCGCTGGGCAGGACGCCGAGTCGGGACGCGGCCTGGCACTCATCCAAGCGCTGGTCACCACCGTCACTTTCGAACGCCAGGACGGGACCAACACCTGGGTTCTCACCCGGGATTCCCACTGACTCCAACGGCTCGCCACCCTGAGGCAATCCTGCGCGGATTTGAATCTTGCGGCCCCTCCCGTTGCGCACACTGATAGCAGGGCCGTTCCGTTCGACCCACAATGACGTTCGGCCTCATGGGGCCGGCCGCTTCAAGGCCACTGGAGGGGTGCATGAAGCCGTTGAGGATATTCGTTTCGTTCCTTGCTGTGCTCGCTTGCTGCGGGATCTAGGGTGCAGCGCCGGCCCAGGCGCAACAGCTGCCAGCACGCTGAGTCCCGGCGCCGGTCCCGCCGGGACCACCGGAACGCTTACGGCGGGTGCCACCCGTGTGCCCTTCAAAACCAGCGCCTCCGGGTACTTTCCCGCTGCCCTGGTGATGCCGGACTCGACGGACCCGGTGGTTGCAGTCCACGTAGCATCGGGCAAAATCAGTGCGTCGGCCTCCTTCACCCTGACCTACAGCTCCCCTCCGTTAATGAGGATGATCCGGCTACCGAGACAGTGCCGTTGGCTCCCCCGGCATCCCTGGCGCCGCGGCGGCCACCTTGAGGTTTGGGGTCGGAACCCCGGGCGGACGCCTCGCCTCGCCGGAGCTCTACCACGTGGCGGCCCTCGTCAGCAAAGCACCATCGGTCATCCTGTCCTATAAAATCCTTAATCAAGCTCCCCCATCGCTGAATTGGAGGCGGTCCGGAACCGGGGTGCCCAGACGCTGCTGACATGGGAGCCCTGGACCTAGGGAGGCGGAACGGAGCACCCGGCCTATTCGCTGGACCGCGTCACCTCCGGGAACTTCGGCCCGTACCTCCGGCAATGGGGCCAGGGGCTGGCCAACTGGGGATACCCGGTGATGCTCCGGTTCGGCCACGAAATGAACAGCAACTGGTACCCCTGGTCCGAGCAAGGCAACGGCAACGGTCCCGGCGACTACGTCAGTGCCTGCCGCCACGTCCACGACGTCGTCGCATCGACCGGCGCCACGAACATCACATGGGTTTGGAACCCAAACGTCCCGAACTGGGGATCCACACCGCTCACTGACCTCCCGGCTCCTCCTATGCGGATGCAATAGCCCTAGACGGCTACAATAGGGGCGCTTCCGCGTCCTGGTGTAGCTGGCTGTACGGGACGTCCCGTCGGCAGGCAGCCAGTACAAGATTTCGGACCGCAATAGTCCCCCGGACATAGGTCTAATTACGTGCGGCATCTTGAAACTGCTGCCTCATCAGGTTGCTTTGTGGTCATGGGCTGAAGGCATTATTGCGAGACTCCGCCTCAGGTGGGACACGTCTTGGAACACGAAGCTGGTCGAGGTGAAACTCGGCACGGAAAGCCCTAGGACGCAGAGGCATAGTTCAGAAGTTCCTCCAGCAGAAGCACACCCAAACTTGACGCCAAAAGCGTCTGACAAGGGAGGACTTGGCCGGATGGTGGAGCGCCCGCCTGGTCCTCGCCGCCCCGCACCCTCAGAACAGGCGGCGTAGCCGCACTGATCTAATGGGACGTCACCCGAGTCCAGGTTCATCGGGCTATCTCACACTCCCCGGCCGGCTTTCTTCCCCTCCGACTGTCCGGGTGGGATCTTAGAACGTCGTGTGCCACTGTCAGTGAACCCGGACATCGCACTATTCTGACGCCGCCACACGAAGGTGCG
Source organism: Pseudarthrobacter sp. lyk4-40-TYG-27 (assembly GCF_030209295.1). Taxonomy (NCBI): domain Bacteria; kingdom Bacillati; phylum Actinomycetota; class Actinomycetes; order Micrococcales; family Micrococcaceae; genus Pseudarthrobacter; species Pseudarthrobacter sp. lyk4-40-TYG-27. Next base: position 20,206 of record NZ_JARVSH010000017.1, on the reverse strand, counting down.
AATATTCCGTAGCTTTCCCGGACAAACGGACCGGCCTGACGAAATCTTCATTATCGGCTCTTAAACCGCGGGAGTGGAAGTAGCCGCGGGAACCGCCGCCTCGTGATCAGAGTCCAAGCGTTTTGTAGCTCAGCATTGCGATCGAAGATGCGGGTGGGTCGCTGTCTGGGATTATCTTTGGTCAGCATCTTGGACGCTTCGTCGCTGAAATGCAGTCAGTCGAGTAACGCTAGGCCGAATTCAGCGAAGACGGTCCGCAGTTCGCTGAGGGTAGCGCTCTGCTTGGGCCCGCGGCTAAACGCTTGGCCATGACCGCAGCCAAGCGTTTAGCCGCGTTTCTTCTCCGCCAAGGCAACACCATCCCGTAAAAAATTGCTACCGAGCCAGCCCACTCGTTTACGGGGCTAGGCGACCCTGGCGCCGGAAGCAAGCTGTACGGCGACGTCGACGATCATGTCTTCCTGGCCGCCGACGTAGCCGGCTTTGCCAATTTCTTCAAGGATTTGCCAGGCGGGGACGCCATATCGTTCCGCGGCGCGTTCGGCGTGGATGAGGAAGGATGAGTAGACGCCGGCATAGCCCTGCATGATGGACGCGCGGTCCATGATGGGCATGCGGATGATGATGGGCTTGACCACATCTTCGGCTGCAGACATCACGCCGTGGACGTCTACCCCGGTGTGGATACCGAGCCGTTCGAAGGCTGCGGCGAGGACTTCCGTGGGTGAGTTTCCTGCGCCGGCACCGAGGGCTAGCAAAGTGCCGTCGATCTGTTTAGCTCCCGCGCGGGCGGCGTAGACGGAGTTCGCAACGCCGAAGCTGAGGTTCTGGTGGCCGTGGAAGCCTACCTGGGCGTCGTTTCCGAGTTCGGCGACAAGTGCAGAGACGCGGGCAGAGACATCTTCAAGGATCAGGGCTCCGGCCGAGTCCACGACGTAGACGCACTGGCAGCCTGCATCAGCCATGATCCGGGCCTGCTTCGCCAGGTTCTCCGGGGTAGTGCGGTGGGAGAGCATCAGGAAGCCCACGGTTTCCATGCCCAGCTTGCGGGCGTGCTGGAAGTGCTGAATAGAGACGTCAGCCTCGGTGCTGTGGGTTGCGATGCGAGCAACGGAAGCGCCGGCATCATGAGCGAGGTTAAGGTCGTGGATGGTGCCCAGGCCCGGGAGCATGAGCACCGCAATTTTAGCATTCCGAGCTTCATCAACGGCGGTGCGCACCAGGTCCAGCTCCGGTGTGAGGGAGAAACCGTAGTTGAAGGAAGAACCGCCCAGGCCGTCGCCGTGCGTAACCTCGATGATTTCGACTTTGGCGTCATCAAGGGCACGGACCACTGAACGGACGTGCTGCTCGGTGAATCTGTGGCTCATGGCGTGCGAGCCGTCCCGAAGGGTGGTGTCCGTCAGCCGGACGCTCAGGTTCTGGGTCACGGTCATGGTTATGCTCCTACAGGTGTTGAAGAAATGGTTGCGTCCATGCGCTCAGCCAGCAGGTCAGCTGTGCGGGTGGCCGCAGCAGTAATGATGTCCAGGTTGCCGGCGTATGCGGGCAGGTAGTCAGCGGCACCCTTGACCTGAACCCAGACACCCACCCTGCCGTTCCCGTTCCAGTCATCGCGCGCCGAGTCGAACTGCGGCTCAACACGAAGCGCATAGCCGGGAACGTAGTCTTGGATTTCAGCGACTGCACTGTCAATGGCTGCACGGATCTTGTCCTGCAGATCCCCAGGTTCGGCGGCTTCAGCCGGGATCGCGGCGTAGATGGTGTTGCGCATGATCATGGGCGGTTCGACCGGGTTGATGATGATGATGGCCTTGCCCTTCTTGGCGCCACCAACTTCCTGAAGTGCCTTGGCGGTGGTTTCGGTGAACTCGTCTACGTTTGCCCGAGTTCCGGGACCGGCCGACTTGGAGGCAATGGAGGCAACGATTTCTGCATACTCGACGGGGACCACGGAGGACACGGCGGCAACGATCGGTGTGGTCGCCTGGCCCGCGCACGTGATCATGTTGACGTTCAGGACATCTTCGAGCGAGTCCAGGTTCACCATCGGGCACAGGTAGGGTCCCACGGCGGCAGGGGTGAGATCGATCGCGTGAATTCCCGCGGCTTTGTATTTGGGGGCATTGGCTTCGTGGGCTTTGGCTGAGGTGCACTCGAAGACGAAGTCAGGAAGTTCGTCCCGGGCCAGCAGCCAGTCCACACCCTCTGCGGATGTGGTGATGCCCAGCCGATCGGCCCGGGCCAGCCCGTCCGAGGCCGTGTCGACGCCGATCATGTACTTGACCTCGAGGTTCTTGCTGCGGCGCATAATTTTGAACATCAGGTCGGTGCCGATGTTTCCTGAGCCGACAATGGCGGCTGTTTTCTTTGCCATAGGGGTCCTTAGTCTGTGAAGTGAATGGTCAGTGAGCCGAGCGGTCCGAAGTCCGCTACGGCCGTACTGCCCGCAGTGACGGGCTCAGCCTTGGTGAATGAGCCCGGGAGGATCAACTGACCGGCTTCAAGGGCAACGCCCTCGTCGGCAAGGACGTTGGCCAGCCAGGCAAGCGGAGCAACCGGGTTACCCATGACGTCCGCCCCGTTTCCGGAGCCGGTCACAACGCCGTCAATCACGAGCGAGCACAGGGTGTCAAGCAGCGCCGAGGGATCAAGGTCGAGCGGTTTTGCACCGACAGCGATCGCGCCGCAGGAGGCGTTGTCTGCCACGGTGTCCACCAGCTTGATATCCCAATCGGTGATGCGTGAATCGATAATCTCGATGGCCGGGTAGATGGCATCGATGGCCGCGGCAGCCTGCTCAACGGTAACGCCGGGGCCCTGTAGCTTTTCTTTGAGGACGAAACCGAATTCCGGTTCCACCTTGGGCTGGATAAAAGCGGATGCAGGAATGTTCGCGCCATCGCCATAGACCATGTCCTCGAAGAAGAATCCAAAGTCGGGCGAATCGACACCCAACTGTTTCTGCATGGCCAGGGAGGTCAGCCCAACCTTTCGGCCGGCCAGCACACGTCCGCCTGCAGTGTGATGGTCCAACTGGACGGTTTGCACGTGATAGGCATCCGCCAGTGTCATTCCTTCCAGCCGGTTCCGCAGGGGGGCTATCGGGGTGAGGGATTCGGTCGCTTCCAGCAGGTCCTGCCCAAAGTGGGCCAGCTGCTCCCTTCTGGTCCGGACCGGATCGATGGCAGGGGCGTTGGTATCGCTGAGGGGGGCGGATTGGTTTGTCATTAGCGCAGCACCGCTGTCGTAACGCCGAAGCCCGCGATGTATTCCTTAACGGGCTTGTAGAACTCGTAGGTGACCTCGTATTCGCCGCAGGCCCGCAGGGCTGAGTAGGCCGCTACCCAGGTGCGGACTTCATGGGAGGAATGCCCTGCCACGCGGTTCATCTCATCCGGGTCATAGGCGTCGAAGCCGGAGACTTCGCCGGAACGGCAAACGTCAAGGAACGCACGGTCCCATTCGGGGTTCAGATCCATGATGTCGGCTTCACCACGGGCGAAGGCTTTCGCTGTGGCAATCGTGCGTTCCTGACGCGCCGCGCGGGCTTCCGGAGTGGGGTGGCGGCCGTTGGTGAGGAGGTGGCGCTGTTCCGCGGTGGCGGTGGCGATCTGCGGAACAGGCGGGTCATGGGAAAGCCCACCCGAACCAATGAACAGGATTTTCTTATCGGAGTTTTTGAAGTACTCGCCGACCGCGGTGCCGAACTGGCGCACGCGGCGGACCTTGGAAAAAGGCGGCGCGACAGAGTTGATAAAGATTGGAATCAGGGGTTTAGCGGCAGCATCGCCGTCGTACAGGATCTCCATGGGTTGGACTGCGCCGTGGTCGACTTCCATCTGGCGGGAGATGGCTGTATCGACGTCCTGGTCGATAACGTATTGGGCGAGGTCTTCAGCGACCTCTGTGGGGACGACCAGTTTGCCTGAGAAGGAATCATAGTCGCCCGTTCCGTGGGCTTCGTAGCCGATGCAGAACGGGGGCATTAGGTCGTAGAAAAATCCGTTGTAGTGGTCGGGGCCGAAGTTAACAACGAGGTCAGGGTCGAAATCCTTTACGAAAGCGCGCGCCTGGTTGAAGGCTGATTCGACTTCTGCTTTGACGTCCGCTGGCGGGTTGGCGTATTCGAGCAGAGGGGTATGTGACATGCACACCAGGGCATGGGTCATGACGAAACTCCTTTGGATGCGTGTAGTCGTCCGAATTGATTAAGTCCCATTGCACTCCTGCGCTTAGTGGTTCGTCTGGCAAGCGTTCCGCAGGACGGGACGGAAGATCACGATTTGCTATTTGTTGCCCAGCGTGCGGTCTTTGATGGCGTACGTGAATGTGGAGTGCAGAAGCTGCTTGCCGCCAGCGTCACTGACCGATACTTCAGCTACGGCTACGGTGTTGCCGCCGCGCAGGATGCGGGCTGTGGCGATCGCGGGTGATGCCTTGGAATTAGACATGAAATTCATGTTGGACTGCACGGCAAGCGGGAACTGGCCGCTGCCGGCGTAGTTCTGCATGGCAAGCAAGGTACCGGTGATGTCCGCGGCACCAAAGAGCGCTGCTGCGGAAAACATGCCTGAGACCTGGGCAAGTGAGTCTTGGAGTGGCATGGACATGCTGATGGTGGAATCTGTCACAGCGTGCGGCTCGATGCCCAACGTAGTGGCAATGTCATCGAATCCGCGCTTTGCAGTGAACTTGTCGACGAACGCGGTGAATTCCTCAAGGGAGGCGGGGTGAGCCATCTGGTCGCTCCTAATTTCGGGGAAAGTATGAAATCAGGCTAACGACGCAGCACCCGTCCTGTGAGGGTGGGTGCCGGTAGACGGAACACAAATGCCCTTAGATGCCCGGGTCTGGTCGGCGGTGTTGGGGTGGGGCCGTCTATTAACGCGGTAGCGCGTCTGACCACTAAGGGCCGCGGCCAGTAAACATCGGATGTACCAGCCTCACCAAAAAGAAGCGGCGTCGGGTCCGGCGAGACGGCATGGGGCCCAGGTGGTGACCGATCCGGCTGGACCGTCTGACTGCGATGGAGCCGCAGAGCCCTGTTTCCCTTGAAATGCTTTGCAGCAATAAGGGTCACCTCTGGCCCGCTCGAGGCCAATGGCAAGCATCTTGGTGGTACGGGAGGTGAACAGGGATGAGCGCCAGAGGTGCGGAACAACTCGTCCCGGTGAAAATGTCGAGAACGTTCCGATGATTGACAGTCCGGCCCGTTCCGATGTTCGGCACGCCGGGTAGATATGCCCTGCGGCACCGGTGTCCTATTGATCCAAGAACCCCGCCGCCCCTAATTGAACGAAGGGTCCCCGCATGACCACCACGGAGTCCTGTCCCTCAAACGCCAATCCCGCAATCGGCAAAATGGCTCGTCCGGGGACCATGACGATCAACATGGATGTCTCCACACTGATCGATGGAGAGGGCGGCTTGATTGACCGATCCATTTACTCGCACCCGGGCATTTACCAGCAGGAACTGCGTCGGGTTTTTGCCCGGACCTGGCTTTTCCTGGCGCACACGAGTCAGTTCAGCAAGCCCGGGGACTTTTTCACGACGTTTATGGGGGAAGACCCTGTCATCGTCACCATGGATAAGAGCCGGAATATCCGGGCATACTTGAACGCCTGCCGGCACCGTGGTGTGCGTCTTTGCCGCGCCGACGCGGGGGCAACGAAGATGTTTACCTGTTCGTACCACGGCTGGTCCTTTGACCTGGCCGGTGCCCTGCAGTCCGTGCCGAATGAAAAGGCCTACCCCGAAGACTTTGAACGGAAGGACTGGGGCCTCATCGAGGTTCCCAATCTGGCCTCCTACAAAGGATTGATTTTCGGCAACTGGGACCCCAACGCAGAACCGCTGGAGGAGACCCTCGGAGACATGCGCTACTACATGGACGCCATGCTGGACCGTGATCCCGAGGGCACGGAAGTCATCGGCGGCGTCATGAAGTGGGAACTGGAAGGCAACTGGAAGCTCGCAGCGGAGCAGTTCGCCACCGACTGGTACCACGTCAACATGTCCCACGCGTCCGCTCTTATGGTCATGTCCCCGACCGGCCGTGGTCCCAAGCCGGACATCGCGGAGACGCCTGGGCGCCAGTACCTCTCCCCAAACGGTCATGGTGCAGGTTTCCCCACGCATCCCAAATCACGCTTCGATGCCAAGGCAGTTCACGAGTACTACGACTATCCCGCCCTGCGTGAGCGGCTGGGAGACGCGTCCGTTGAAGGACCAATGACCACCGGCCATGCCACCGTTTTCCCGTCGTTTTCTTACCTTCCGGTCAATGGTTCCATCCGCGTCTGGCACCCCAAGGGCCCCAACAAAATAGAGGTATGGGCCTGGATCCTTGTGGATAAGTCCATGCCCGACGATGTCAAGGACGCCCAACGGCTCTACAACCTGCGAACCTTCGGACCGTCCGGGATTTTCGAAGCCGATGATGGCGAAAACTGGTCCGAGATCCAGGCCATCGCCGGCGGCTTCGTGACCAACAAGGTCCCCCTGAACTTCCAAATGGGCATTGGAAGCGAGTGCGAAGACGGAACCTACCCCGGCCAGACCAGCGAACTGTACTCGGACGCGGCCGGCCGGGCGTTCTACCGCCACTGGGCCGCTTTGATGAACGAACCGGCATGGCACGAAAACACAACGCGGAACAACATTTCAGGAGATACCCAGTGAGCGATTCCATCAGCATCGGGACCGTCGATGACATAGATGAGGGCGAAGCCAAGGTAATTCCCGCAGCCCAAAACGGCACGGAGGAGGACATCGCGGTCTTCCACGCCGAGGATGGCAACTTCTACGCCCTGAACGATAACTGCACCCATGAAACCGCTTCTCTTGCGGACGGGTGGATTGAGGGGACTAAGGTGGAATGCCCTGTCCATTCCGCTAAGTTTTGCCTCAAAACCGGGGCTGCGCTGTGCATGCCCGCAACAATCGCCGCTCGGACCCACCGAGTCGAGGTCCACGGCGGAAATGTTCTGCTCTACCCGAACGTCAGAGGGGACGCCTGATGGCACTGGATATCGTGGGCGCCCCTGTGGAATCCGTGACCATTGTTGGAGGCGGCATGTCGGGCTTCACAACGGCGAAGGAGCTTCGCGGGCGAGGGTTTGCCGGCAATCTGATCATTATCGACCCCGCAGGGCTTCCTTACGATCGCCCACCATTGAGCAAGGACTACTTGCTGGGTTCCCGGGATGCTCAGGACATACAGCTGGCGCACGCGGACTGGTTTGCAGAGCACCAGGTGGACGTGGTTACAGGCCACGCTGCGGCCCTGAGGCCGGATGAGGCGACTGTGGTTCTGGAGGACGGGAGCGAGATCACCAGCAGCCGGGTTGTTCTTGCCACCGGAGGCGCTGCCAGGCGCTTGGGCATACCGGGCGGGGACTTCGAGACTGTGCTGGAACTGAGGACGCGCGAGGATGCCGACCGCCTGCGCTCAGTACTGAAGCCCGGGGCCCGACTGGCGATCATAGGGGCTGGCCTGATAGGCGCTGAAGTGGCCTCCTCAGCACTGCCGTTCGGGGCTGAAGTTGTCCTTATTGATCCCGTGGACCCGCCACTCGTCCCGGCGGTCGGCCATGAATTGGCACGTCTGCTGCACGACATGCACCCGGAGCGCGGTATAAGGGTCGTAACAGGGGTCCCCACCGCAATTACACGGGATAGCGCCGGGCACCACGTGGTCATGGAGTCAGGCGAAAGGATCGATGCCGACGCGGTGTTGGTCGGCATCGGCATCATTCCCGAAACAGGGCTGGCCGAGGAAGCCGGGCTCGAGACGGACAACGGTGTCATTGTTGACGAGTCCCAGCGCACCGGCCATCCGAACGTTTACGCAGTCGGTGACAGTTCGCGTATCCGCCGCTCAGATGGCACGTTGCTTCGCCGTGCGGAGCATTGGGAGCACGCCGTCAACACGGGCGCTACGGCCGCTGCCGCGCTGCTGGGGCAGGACCTGCCCAAGCACGGCGCGAGCTGGTTTTGGTCCGACCGTCACGGCGTGCACATCGAAGGCGTCGGCAATATGACAGGCGAGGGCAACACAGTAGTGAGGGAAAAGGATGGAAAGCCCTCCGTGTTCTTCCGGCTCGATCCCGACGGCTATTTGGCCGGCTGCGCAGCCATCGACGGAGGCATGTCCGTCCGCGCCGCACGGCGCCTCATCGACCAAAGGATTCTCGTGGACCCCCAGAGATTGGCTGACCCTGCCGTCGACCTAAAAAAGCTCACGAAGTAGCAGCACCCGCTCCAATGCAGGAAGCGAGACAGGAACCATGACAGAACATGTTGTAGCCGCGGCTGCCGCGACGGCCGTAGACGAAATCCAGGGCAGGCTGGCCGATGCCGAACTTGCCTACCGCGTTCAACAGTTTTACTTCTACGAGGCTGAACTTCTCGACGACGTCCGCTTTGCGGACTGGCTGGAAATCTTCGATGAGGACCTTACATATTGGGCGCCATTGCGGACAAACCGGCTTCGCCGTCAGGCTGCCTTGTCCATTGGAGCCCAAGGGGAAGCCGCATATTTTGATGAAACCAAGGACTCCTTGGCCTGGCGCATCCGGCGATACGACTCCGGCATGGCCTGGGCCGAGGACCCGCCCTCCCGGACACGACACCTCGTGTCCAACGTGACCGTCCGTCACAGCGGACCGGAACAGCTCACCGTCCGTTCAGCGTTCCTGGTGTACCGCAACCGGCTCCAGACCGAAACGGACATCTACGCCGGCGGCCGCACGGACGTCATCAGGGTCAAAGCAGACGGCAGCCTCCGCGTGGCCCAACGCGAATTACTCTTTGACGCCAACGTCCTCCAAGCGAAAAATCTCACCACATTCTTCTAACAACCCTATTCGGGGCAGCCCCTCAGTTGGCTGCCCCACACGACAGTGAGGTAAATATGAGCGGAAATGCCTCCGCGGGGTGGCTCAACGGTGACGTCGCCCTCGTTACAGGCGGCGGATCCGGCATCGGCCGGGCCGTGACCGAACGTTTTCTAGCCGAAGGCGCGTCTGTTGCCCTGTTCGGCCGCGATTACGACAAGCTGAGAGTCGTAGCTGAAGAATCAGGCGCAGGAGACAGGGTTTTCCCAGTAGCCGGCGACGTCCGAGATCCCGATTCACTTCATTTGGCGGTGCAGGAAACCGTCGATAATTTTGGCAAGCTTGACGTCCTGGTTCCCAACGCAGGCATCTGGGACTACAACAGGTCCATTACGAGGCTCAGCGGCACAGAAGTGTCCGAGGCATTCGATGAACTGTTCGCCATCAACGTCAAAGGCTATCTTCTGACCGTCGAAGCAGCCTGGCGCGAACTGGTCAAATCCCGGGGATCGATTGTGATGACCTTGTCTAACGCGTCCTTCCACTCAGCTGGTGGCGGTCCCATCTACACCGCGTCCAAGTTCGCCTGCCGTGGCCTGGTGACACAACTCGCATACGAGCTGGCACCAAAAGTCAGGGTCAACGGCGTAGCTGTAGGGGGAATGAACACTGACCTGCGCGGGCCGGAGGCGATCGGCCTGAATGAGCGCTCCATCGCCGATTCTTTCGCCCGCTCAGAAGTCACCGGCAACAACCCCCTGATTCCGCTGCACGACGCATCGGTCGATCCCCGTGACTTTACCGGATCCTACGTCCTGCTGGGGTCACGCCTTAATTCCAGTAGCATCACCGGCGCCATCATCCCGGCCGACGGTGGCATTGCCGTCAGGGGCTTCGGAGCCAAGGCTGCAGGAGGAGACACCCTGTGATGAACGAAGTAGACATCAATCCAGTCACTGGCGTCCTCCGGCAGGCCCGCTATTTCCCTGGTCAGACTGCCCTGGTATACGAAGATGAGAGCTTCGATTATGCGGCTTTGGCCGCCTCGATCGAAGAACAGGCCCGAGCCTTGGTCGGCCGCGGCGTCAGGCGCGGTGACCGCGTAGCATACCTCGGGCTGAACAGTAGTACCTTCTTGGTAACCATGATGGCGGCCTGGTGGGTGGGCGCCATTTTTGAACCCTTCAACTTCCGTTTGGCACCGCGCGAAGTCGAACGTCTTATAGCCAAATCGACCCCGCGACTTCTCATCGTCGAGCCCGCACACCAAGAAGTCATCGACCGCGCAGACGGAATCGACCGCAGTGCCCTCGAACTTGTTCTTGTGGATAACGACGCCGCTGCCCCATTGCAGGGGGAGGTCCCGAACAATTGGACTCCGCTGAGTGCCTTGTTGGCTTCTGGAGCGGCAGTGGAACCAGTCACCCCAGCCCCGGCGCATGAAGATGACCTTGCCATTCTTATGTTCACTTCAGGCACCACTGGTGAACCTAAAGGCGTCCAACTGACCTTCGGAAACATCTGGTGGAACTCGGTGAACGTAGACTCACTCGTCGACACTCGGAGGGGGGATGCCAATCTGGTGGTTGCGCCGCTGTTCCACATCGGCGCTCTGAATGCTCTGACCATTCGGCTGATGGTCCGCGGCGGACTAACGGTGGTCCGCCGGACCTTCGACCCGAGACGGACACTCAAAGACATCGAGGCGTACGGCATCTCACAGGCCTTCTTGGTGCCTGCCCAACTCTCGGCAATGCACCAGACGGACGAATTCGAGCTGCACGACATCTCCAGCCTGCGTGCACTGATATGCGCGGGCGCCCCTGTTCCGCCTGTTCTACTGAAACAGTACGAGTCAAAGGGCGTAGCTGTGCAGCAGGCTTGGGGCCTGACGGAAACATCCCCCTTCGCCACTTATCTGCCTGCCGAATTGACATACCGCAAGGCCGGTTCATGCGGTATCCCCATGCCATACTCCGATGTTCGTATCGTTGATCCCTTTTCCCTTCAGGACGTCAGTGACCCGGGTGAGACGGGAGAGTTGTGGGTTCGGGGCCCCAACGTTACGCCCGGGTACTGGAACAACCCTGAAGCTACAGCGTCAGCCTTTCACCAGGGCTGGTTCCGCACGGGTGACATTGGATACGTCGACGAGGAAGGGTACTTCTTCATCGTCGACCGGCTTAAGGACATGATCATCACCGGCGGCGAGAACGTTTATCCCGCCGAGGTGGAGCGTGCCTTGATGGAATACCCCGGCGTCCTGGACGTGGCAGTCGTCGGAGTCGACGATTCCCAATGGGGCGAGTGTGTAGTTGCAGTGATGAGTTGCAAGGATGGCCTTGTGCCCACCGTAGAAGAAGTGCGGGAGTTCACCAGCAACTACCTCGCCCGCTACAAGCTCCCGAAGCGGCTGGTCCTCACCGGGTCCGTCCCCCGCAACGGCTCGGGCAAGCTGGACAGACACAGCATCAGGCAGCTCGTCAAGGACGAAGGGTAAACGGAAATGTCCACAGACGAAGTCGATATGCTGAAGTGGCCCGAGCCACTGCCGTCGTCCTGGCAGTGCGTCCGGACGGACGCGCCCGCAGGCCGTGAATCCACCTACCAGGTGACAAAGTACAATAAGCTGGCGGGCGAGGTGCGCGTGGTCTTTACTGTCGCACATCCAATCGGGGCAGCCTACCCTGCAGGAGCGCGGGACCGGCTCCTCATACCTGACACAGAGACAAGCGCCGCAGCACTTCAGCTGGTTTCCGAGCAAGTCATGGCGACTGATCCCGCCTGCCGGCGCCTGGTCCTGGCGGTTAGGGCGGGGGATGTGCCCGGAATTGCCCGCGGTGAAAGGGCCGGCTACCGGTACGTTCTGGACGTTGATCTTCCGGACGGTTCCGTATCGTTGCTCGCTGCCGAGCCGGACGCGGTCTTGGAAAGTTCCCGGCATCTGGACGATATTCCCACCTCGTAGACACGTCCCTGGTCCAGTGGCCCTTAGGGGTACTACCCCGGTTGCTTGTGGCGCGGCTGGCGGATGAGGCGCCTTTGAGTGCAGCGTGAGGCCTGGCCTGATTTTAGTGCTCGATGAAGTCCTGGTAGCACGCTGGATCTTCACCCCTTTGGCAGAGAACGCGGCGATCGCGTTGCGCATGAAGGCTGCGGCGGTTTCTTTGGTCTCGTCAGGCAGGATCTCTGAGTAGACGTAGCGGGAGTGGTCATCGACAGCATGGTGAATAAACGTGAAACCCCGAAGCAGCCCCGGTTCCTGCGGGCGCCTTCAACCAGACTCCGCGCCGGTTGTTCGCATCCCCGGCTACTCTTCCCAGGCTGCGGTGGCCTCCACCCTACGGAATCGTGCCCCGTTTCTTCACCTCAACGTGGATCACTTCACCGGGCCAAGCGGATCCATAGCGGCGGACTCGTTCCTGCCCGACCCTCGCCACGGTTGCAGGATCGTGAAGCGCAGCCGCGGGCAGTGGTAGCAGTGGAGGATGCGATGGCCTGTGGAGATGTTCAAGTGCAGGTCGTATGCAATTTTTGCCGGCCCCAAGCGCCTGGGGGTTCGCAGCCCAACGACCCGATGTTCTGTCCGTACGGCACTGGAGTGTGCGCATCTCAACTGCCGGCTGGGCAGGTACTGCATCCCAGCAGCTCCGAGCTCGACGTTACGCTTGATCCACCGGGCCAAACATTGAGCGAGCTTTAACCGCCCGGCAGGGGCAAGGATCGCGTTGAAGTGGGACACGAGGACCTCCTGGTATCTGTGTTTCTCTCGAAGCTCCACACAACACCCGGAGGTCCTCTTCACTATGTCAATTCCCACCCCGTGTCACCAACGTACCGGGACAGTACACCTAGGCGCCCCGGACCAAGCGGAGCTGGTGCTGACGCTGTGCATTTGCTGCGGCGACAGCACGGCCCGCGGCGTAGCAGACCTTCCGCAGCGCACTAGCCTGTGATTCCGGGGCAAACTTTCCGGCCGGTCCCGAAACCGACATCGCGGCCACGGGCCGGCCATCGGACCCCATGATGGGTGCTGCAATACAGATAAGCCCCGTTAGAGTTTCCTCGCGGTCGAACGCCAGATTTGACTTCCTGACAGTGGCGAGTTCGGCCCGGAAGGCATCCGGATCAGTGATCGTCGCAGGAGTCCACGCTGCCAGTTCCGACCCCAGGACCTGTTCTGTCGCCTCCGGGTTATGAGACAGCAAAACCTTCCCCACTGCTGTGCAATACGCGGGAGCCCGGCCGCCGATACGTGAAGGACTCCGGACCTGAAGGTGACCAAAGAGCTTGTTCAGATAGACCACGTCCGTGCCTACAAGCACCGCGAGGTGGACAGTTTGGCGGCTCATCTCGTAAAGATCTGCCAAGTAGGGTGTCAGTGCATCGCGGATCCGGCCGTGGGCAGCGGTCTCATTGCTGGCCCCGAGAGCATGGATGAGTTTGCCGAACCGATAGGCGTTTCCGGCCCTCTCGACGGCACCGCTGCGCTGTAGCATGGCCAGCACCCGGAAAGCTGTCGACTTGGACATGTCCGCCCGGCGGGCAAGCTCACTGACGCCGACGCCGGTTAGTCCATCATTCCCAAACGCGCTCAATAGGGCCATGGCCTTATCCACGGCGGCACGATCATCACGAGCTGTGGCAGCAACAATGGATGCCATATCTTTCCTCCAACGCTGAGGCGGCCCGTCGGGGAGCAGAACTCCTTGATTGGATTCGTCCCTCCATAGCCGGCAATTCCAGTGTGCAACTACCTTGGGTTTTATGTCAAACATGACTATTCGTCATTTATAAGTGACCATAGTGATGTGGCTATTAGTGATCTTGTTTCCCGCAACATCCGTCGCTTCCGGGCAGAGCGAAACCTCACCCTTGGGGAACTGGCTCGGAAGGCTTCCCTTTCCAAGCAGACCTTATCCAAGATCGAACAGGGCGAAGGAAACCCCACAGTAGGGACGCTGGAGGCCATTGGCGAAGCGTTGGGTCTTAGCTTCCGTAAATTGGTGACTGAGTGGGGAACCAGGACATCCGTTTCCCGCGCCAGCGAGGCGGACTGGGTGCGGACCGCGTTGGGCGAAGAGAGAAGCCTCGACAGGATCTACGGAACCGGCTACGTCCACACGCAGGTCATCACAGTTGAACAAAGCCATCGCGCAAAGCTTGTTCCGGCCCGGAGCCCGGGAACGCTGTTCCAGGTGTATGTCATCGAGGGGCGGCTGGAGACAGGGCCGGAGAACGAGATGCTGATACTCAGCACGGGCGACTTCGGCCGGTTCCCTGGGGACGTGGACCACGGATTCCGGAGCCTGGGTGGTCGAGCTGTCTTTCACCTAACAACGACTGCCCCCGAGGTGCCACAATTTACGGCCGCCCAGTAGGGCTACGAGCGTTCAACAGCCCGGCCCTTCCCGTGTCGGCGCGCATGCCACCTTGATGACATGTGGCCGCCTCCTCCGGGAGACGGCCACAGCTAATCAGAGGTTTTCTGCTTAGCGCGTTACACCGCTGGCGGCACGCTTTACACCGCGGGCGGCCAAATACTGCTTGATGATCGTGTTGAATTCTTCGGCACGTTCGACCTGCGACCAGTGCCCGCACTGGCTGAAGATGTGCGCGTCGGCGGTGGGGATGACATTCAGCAGCTCCCAGGTACGCGAAACAGGAATGACAACGTCCTGAACACCATGAATGAGCAGGACAGGAATCTCCAGCCTGGAGAGCACATCGAAGTCGAGCGGCAGCTCCTCTCGGTCGCGGTCGCGTGCGGCAACCACCTCTGCCAGGCGGTCTGTGGCCGTGTCGTTCATGGCCGCTTGGTAGCGCAATGAGACGAGTTCATCGGTGACCAGAGACGTGTCCACAACGAACAATTCCAAGGTCTTGCGGATGCCGGTTTCCGAAAGGTCTGGCTTGGAGTGGCCAGCCAGAGCGCCCGTCAGCTTGGCGCCGCCGGTACCCATCGAGACGACGCCCAACAGGCGCTCGGGGAAATCGATGGCGAATTGAAGGGCCAGCCACCCACCCAGCGAGTTACCCACGATCCACGCCTTTTCGATGCCGAGTGCATCAAGGACGCGGACGGCATGGCGCACCCATTCCCGGATGCCATACTGCGTTCCTTCAGCAACTACGGTCTGGCCGTAGCCGATGGAGTCAATTGCGATGCACCGCCCTTGTTCCGCGAGCTGCGGAAGGTTGAGCCACCAGTTAGCAGCTGCCGTGACTCCGGTGCCGGACCCGTGAAGAAAAAGGATGGGAGTACCCTCGCCGAGTTCGTGATAGTGGGTGAGCTCGCCGTCAGCGGTCTCGAGCCATTTGTCCTCCAGTCCGAAAAATGCGTCAGTAGTGTAGCTCGGAACTTTCAGCTGTGTGGTCATAATTGAGGCTCCAAAAATGGTCGTCCCGGCGTTCGGGAATGGTGGGGGCAGAACCCTGCGTGGGCGTCATTATCAAGCTAGGCCAATCCGCGCGGGGCTGGGAGTCGGCGTTCCGCCATGCGGCACGTCACCTTACGTGCTCAGCAAGTCCGTACCTAACCTATCTGATGGTTTTCCTGTTCCCAGCTATTGCTGGGACCTTCCAAGATGGATACCTGGAGGCTCGGGTAGTGGGCCCAAAAAGCTTTGGCATCGAACCTTAATTGCTTCGGGGTCGCCCCGGCTACGGGCCTGGAATCTGTGCACCAGTAATTGGCCCAAAACCTCCGGGGCTCCGTCGTCGACCTACGAGCACCGAAGCGCTCAATGGCTTGCTCCACTTGCCAACTACGTCGCCCATCGCTACTCGAGACCGTCGGA
This sequence comes from Pseudarthrobacter sp. lyk4-40-TYG-27, assembly GCF_030209295.1. Lineage (NCBI taxonomy): Bacteria > Bacillati > Actinomycetota > Actinomycetes > Micrococcales > Micrococcaceae > Pseudarthrobacter > Pseudarthrobacter sp. lyk4-40-TYG-27. Next base: position 4,563 of record NZ_JARVSH010000017.1, on the reverse strand, counting down.
TTCATACGACAACTACACCCTCAAATGTGATGAGCCAGTTAGTTAATTGGGGAAACCCGACGGGAACCAATGTCAGGGCATGACTCAGTGGGGCCATCTGATGCTTCCTATCGCTTTCGCGAGTTCAACGGCGCCGAGGCGGCAGAGTTCGGCTATACGCCTGCGGCCATGTACTTACTAAAGCCTCCCCTGTTGCGTTGCTATCCCGTCACCAGGAGCACCACGACGGTGCGGTCCCCTTCAAACACGGCCAGATTCTGGGCATTGATGGAAATGACACGTTCCGATTCGCCAAACGGTCAATTGTTTCTGTTCTTGTCAGTCAAACGTCCGAAGACGTCATGCGTTCCCTCAGTCAATGTAGTCCATGGCGGGGATCACATTCGAGGGTCTTGCCCCTCGTTTCACCAGGTGTTCGTGTGAGCACCTCCCAGCCGACGACAAAGAGGAGTTAGCAAATGACCAAACATCACGACGTTGTGGTGATCGGAGCCGGTTTTTCAGGACTATACAGTGTCCACAAATTGCGCGATGAGTTGGGGCTGGACGTTCAGGGGTTCGAAGCTGCCGGCGGCGTCGGAGGCACCTGGTGGTGGAACCGGTACCCGGGAGCACGCTGTGATTTCGAGTCCGTGCATTATTCTTATTCGTTCTCTGAAGAGCTGCAGCGTGAGTGGAAGTGGACGGAGAAGTTCGCGTCCCAGCCCGAAATCCTCGCGTATCTAGAATGGGTAGCGGACAAGCTAGACGTCCGCCGTAGCTTCCGCTTTGGAACCCGGATCACATCAACAATCTGGGACGAGGATAATTCGCGTTGGCAAGTCGCGGCCGAAGACGGCACCACATGCACCGCACGGTTCGTCATTTCGGGCGTTGGCGGGCTTTCAGTGCCGAAAGAGCCCGAGTTTGCAGGCGCGGACAGCTTCGAGGGTGAACTGTACTTCACGAGCAGCTGGCCTCATCATGAGGTCAACTTGGCAGGCAAGCGAGTTGCGGTTGTGGGTACAGGCTCGACTGGCATTCAAGTCATTCAGGAAGTCGCACGCCAGGCCGCGCACCTGACCGTCTTCCAGAGGACGGCCAATTTCGCTGCCCCCCTTGGCAACGAAAAACTTGAACCGGAGCGGCAGGAATGGAACGCGAAAAATCACGCAGAGCTCCGCGCAGGTTCGCGGCAGAGCCTTCTGGGCGTTCCTTACGAACCGGCCCGTCAATCGGCCCTCGAGGTATCCGAGGAAGAACGCAAGGCCGTCTATGACAAGAACTGGTCTGAAGGCGGATTCCGCATGCTTGCCTCAACGTTCACCGATCTGTATTTCGATGAACGTGCCAACGACACCATTGCCGATTACATCCGGGGCCGCATACGGGAGAGGGTCAACGACCCAGCCACGGCGGAACTGCTGTGCCCGGATGACCACCCGTACGCTACGAAACGGCCCCCTTTTGAAACGGGCTATTACGAAGCCTTTAATCTCCCGCACGTGGATCTCGTCGATTTGCGTTCGGCGCCCATTGAGGAAATCACGCCCAAAGGGATCGCTACCACTGCTGCCCACTACGAGTTTGACCTGATCATCCTCGCCACCGGATTTGACGTATTTACGCGCCCCCAGCTGAACCTCGGATTGATCGGGCGGGAAGGGATTCGCCTTGAGGATAAGTGGGGGGGAAGTCCCGCCACCTATCTCGGTATTAGCACAGCTGGCTTCCCAAACCTCTTCATGATTAACGGACCCCAAAGCGCCGCAGCGCAGTACAACAGCCCGCTGGCGATCGAGGATCATGTCGATTTTGCTACCAGGGCTATATCCCACACTCTAAAATCCGGGGCGAAGACCATCGAGGCATCCGCGGAAGCAGAGCAGACCTGGGATGCGCTGGCTACAGGGATGCTCAACATGACACTCGTGCCTAAGGCCACCAACTCGTGGTTCAACGGCGACAATATTCCAGGTAAGGCACGGGCGGCCTACTACTTTGCGGGCGGGACACCGATGTATCGGGCGATCCTCAATCAGGTCCAGGACCGGACATTCGCCGGTTTCGCATTAGACGGTGGTGCACCGTTGAGGATTCCTCCGCTCGTTCGCCTGCACCCGTCGGCTGTGGCGGTTCTGGCTGGCATGTTGAACCAGGGGGTAAAACCGCTCGAAAATTGCACGCCGGAGGAGATGCGTGCATTGGTCGGTGCTATGACGAAAATGCAGGTTCCCGGCCCTGACCTCCAAGTCATTGAAGTAGAGGATCCAAATGCGCGGATCTATATTCCTGATGGCGATGGTCCGTTCCCTGTGGTGGTGTTTTACCACGGTGGGGGGTGGGTGGCCGGGTCTGTTGAAGTCGCGGACGCTCCTTGTCGACAGCTGGCCGAAAAGCTTGGGGCCATCGTCGTATCTGCTGCGTACCGTCTAACTCCCGAGCACCCGTTCCCTGCCGCTACTGACGACACGTTCGCGGCACTGCAATGGACTGTCGAAAATATCGGCGCGTTCCGGGGCAATCCGGAACGGATCATGGTCATGGGCGAAAGCGCCGGCGCTACCCTCGCCGCCGTTGCCGCACTCCGTGCACGGGACGCTGGCATCGACCTGCTTGGCCAGGTGCTCGTCAACCCTGCCATTGACCCCGAGGCACAGACCGCTTCCAAGAAGGAGTTCTTCGATGGGCCGTTCCTCACAGTTGCTGCGGGTGATGCCATATGGGGGGCCTATCTTTCGGGGGCCGAAATAACGGCCTATGCGGCCCCAGGGCGCGCAGAATCATTCGCAGGACTTGCTCCGGCGATCATTATCACCGTCGAATGTGACCCCACGCGCGACGAGGCGGAAGACTACGGGCGCGCTATGGCAGCTGCAGGCGTACCGGTTGTGACGCACCGTATTCCAGGGCAGATGCACGCAGTTTTCCCACTTACGGCGGTCATCCCGCAGGCAACCGAGATGCAGGACATCGTTGCGAAGTTCCTATCTGACCAGCTCCCGGAGCGCGGTCTCACAACCGCCAACGTCGTCGCTCATTAGACGTTTTTCAGCCGACTGGCGTGCCGTAATCGCCGATGCCGTTGCGACACAATTGGGTATCTAACCCACTCGAAAACAGGAGGTCTCGGCCTTCTAAAGACAATTCCACAAAGTAGGACCATAACTAGTTCGTATTGATAAGGAGAGAAACATGAGCGGGTTGGAGAACCTGACTGGTCGGGTCGCAGTAGTAACGGGCGGTGCTTCGGGGATCGGCAAGGGCGTGGCCCGACGACTTGTCGCTGCTGGTTGCCAGGTGGTGATCGCTGGCCCCGATGAAGGGCCGCTAGTTGAATCGGCAGAAGAAATCGGAGCATTCTGGTTCCGTGCCGATGTGACTGACGAAGCTTCCATTCGCGCTCTTGCGGATTATGTCATAGACACCTGTGGGCGGGTGGACATCCTGATTAACAATGCGGGGGTCGGGCCAATGGCTCCCATCGATGAGTTGACTGTTGAAGACTTCCGGTGGGTGTTGGAGGTTAACCTCTTCGGCGTAATTTTAGGAACCAAGATCTTCCTTCCTTTACTGAAGGCAAACCCGGACGGGGGTCACCTAGTCAACGTGTCCTCTATGGCGGGGATCATTACGGGCCCTTGGATGGGTGCCTATGCGCCCTCCAAATTCGCCGTCTTGGCACTCACTGAAGTGCTGGCGGGCGAGCTGGCCGAAGAGGGGTCAGCCGTTGGAGCATCAGTACTGGTTCCCGCCCAAGTTAATACTGATATCAACAAGAACGCAGTAAATCGTCCCGGCAACAAAGACCCGGAGGCGGAAAGCAACAATGAAAAGCGCCTTCCTCCCCTCCGGCGGCTAGAACCCGAGGACGTCGGTGACATGGTGGTGGATGCCATTCGCAGTGGCTCGCTGTACATCGTTACCCATCCCGAAACCCTTCCTATGGTCCAGGCGAGACACCGGTCTATCGAGGCAGCCTTTTCATCCATACCGAGCGCCTATGCTGTTTGATGTCCTGGTTTAGTTGACCACGTACAACCCGGGCAAAGTAACCTCCGGCACGGAATAATGTCCGTCGGGCCGCGAAAGCGGCAAAAGACAACTACTACCTAAAAGCCGTTCGAATTGGCAAACGGAAAGTCACCGGAAGGCCAAGAAATATTCACCAGAACGCACCGCTATGAACAAATTTGATTCTGCTCTCGGATCCCGAAGGTTTTAGGTTATCGTTTAACCGGCGATCTACTCGATCAAGCCCTCAAAAGAGTTGAAGCCACCCTGATGCCATACGGATGCCGGCAGTAGGCCGGAATTACATCAACAAGCTCGCCATGAATCCGTCCGCTTTCGAGCAACGTAACGGTCGACGTTTAACAGATTCATATTGAAAAGCTTTCAATCTAAGTATAATAAGTATTTCTGTCAAATAAAATGCAAATCTAACTTGATCAATAAGCAGCGATGTAACCCTTCCCGTAAGAGCCTGCTTTTACCGGCGGCCGGGCAAGCATGGCTGAAACGTTCAGAGACAAAGGAGTCATCATGACAGTAGAAACCCAGGCAACCGCCGCCGCTTCAGGT
>NZ_JARVSH010000023.1:0-27088 GCF_030209295.1 Pseudarthrobacter sp. lyk4-40-TYG-27 | reverse complement strand
GGCAACACCCGGCGTGTCAGGCCAACCATGGATCCACCGTTATTCAGACAGTCCCGACTGGCCAAGTAAGAGCCTAAGCCGCAAGGGCCTGAGCACGGTATTGGACCGGGCTCAGGCCCTTGAGCTTTGTTGAGATTCTGTCGGTGTTGTACCAGTGGATGTAGTCATGCAGCGCTGCTTCCAGCGCGCCGGTATTGAGGAATCGGACGTGGTGAAAGACCTCTTCCTTGAGGTGCCCGAAGAAGTTTTCCATCACTGCGTTGTCGTAGCAGTTGCCCCTGCGTGACATGGACTGGACTGCGCCGGCTCCCGCGAGAAGAGCGCGCCAGGAAGCGTGTTGGTACTGAAAGCCCTGGTCTGAATGAACGAGTGGCTGCTGTCCGGGTTCAAGGCAGGCGAGGGCCTTGCGCAGGGAGGTGTTAGTCAGTGCAAGGTTCGGGGATGTCCCGATGGTGTAGGAGATGATTTGCCGGTCGAAGAGGTCCATGACCGGTGAGAGATAAAGCTTCCGGTCCCCGACGGCGAACTCAGTCACGTCTGTCACCCATTTCTGGTTTGGCGCACCGGCCTCGAACTCCCGCTTGAGTTCGTTCGGGGCTATCTTGCCTTGCTCGCCCTGGTAGGCGTTGTAGCGTTTCTTCCGCCGGACCTTGCAGACCAGGCGCAGGACACGCATCAGCTGCAGTACGGTTTTCTTCGCGACCGTCCACCCATGCTTGAGCAGTTCAGTATGTATCCGACGGTGGCCGTACCGGGCATGGTTCTCCATGAAGATTTCCGCGACCGCGTCCTTTAGTGCTGCTTGCGGGTCGGGAGTCTGGAGTCGGCTCTGATGATAGAAGTACGTGGACCGTGCCAGTCCGGCAACGTCCAGAAGTACATCCAGCCGGTGTTCGGCCTTGAGAGCGATGACGGCACGGGCCTTTAGCGCCGCTCCTCGTCCCTCAAGGCCTGCACTTTTCCCAAGAAGGCCACCTCTGCTCTCAAGCGCTCGTTCTCGCGGCGCAGGCGCTGCAACTCTGATTCGGGCTTCCCGGGAGCAGCGAGGCTTGATTTGGGACGGCCTTTCGGTTTCGGGCGCAGGCCTTCCTCGCCCTCAACCCTGTATTGCTGAACCCACTTCTCCAGCAAGCGCGGAGATGACAAATCAAGTTTCTTTGCCACCGCAACCTTGTTCTCGCCCGAAAGGAAGCGCTGCACGGCCTCAAGTTTGAATTCGAACGAAAACAACCGCTTGGTCGGCTTGGTCACCAGTGCTGTACCTCCTCGAACCCGCCACCGCTCGTACAGCCGACGAACCGGACCTTTGTCTGCTCCAAGTCGCGCTGCCACCGCCTTAGCTCCCCAACCAGCATCAAATAAAGATACCGCCGCCTCGCGCTGCTCCTCTGATAACAAACTGTCCCCACGCATAAAACTGCTCCCCGAAAACCGGAACTGAATTTCTCAGTCCAACTTTCGGGGAGCAGTTCACCCAGCCCGCGGACCGCTTCCTCACGCTCTTGACAAACGGAACCTACATATCAGGTGTGCTGCGCTGGCTGGGTCGGTAACGGCTATTCAACCGATTTCGTTGGTGAACAAACGAATGGGAATCGCCCGGCAGCTGATTGGGCACAATCCTGCTCGACCGAGGTCCGTGCTCGATTGCGCCTTGACGGCGCGCAGCGGAATGTCGTCCAGCAGGTTACGGGTTCTAGAGGCGGGAATTCGCCGACTCGCACGTCCGGCCGGACGACAAAATCCGGGATCAGCGACCGAGATCCTTCAAGGGGACCCGAGCCGTTTCGCGCAGCAGCATCACGCCTACAATCATCAGCGCGGCCATTGTGACCACGTATACCGACACGAAGAGCGGATTGCCTTTGTTCGCTACCAGCAGGGCGACCGCGGTAAGCGAACCTGTACCACCGCCGATCGAGGCACCTACCTGAAAGACCATCGAGAGGCCCGAATAGCGTGCTTCGGAAGGGAACTGCTCGGCCAGAAAGGCTGGGATCGGACCGAGCGCCATGCCGATGCTGACCGATACCAGAGTGAAGACGGAGAAGAGGGCGGTCAGAGACAAGGAGTTGAGCATCGGGAAGGCGATGAACGCGATGATTGCAGCAAGCACGGCGCCGGTCACGAGCACGCGGCGGCGACCGATGCGGTCGGACAGGTGAGCCGCCCCCAGGATCAGGGGGATCTGTAGGACCGCCGTGTATAGCATGCCGGTGAGTGCGTCGGTGGAGGAGTAACCCGCAGTGTTGAGATAGCTCAGCATGAAGGTCGAATAGACGGCTGACACGGCGTTGTACGCTAAGCTCACGCCGATCCCGGCCAGAATGATCTTCGGTCCGGCGCGGAATGCCTTGAGGATCGGCAGGGCCTTGGGTCCGCCCGACGAACCGCTATCCTCGCGCGGGAGGGCGAAGCGGGCAACGGCCCCGACTGTAGCCAGCACTCCTCCGATCCAGAACGGGATGCGCCACGCAAAGCTGAGCAGATCGCTGTTGAACACAGCCGATACCACGGCGAAGACCGCACTGCCGACGACAAAGCCGGCCGCGATACCCATGGTGCTGAAACTGCCCCACATGCCACGGCGACCTTCGGGGGCGTTCTCGATACCGAATAGCGCAGCGCCCCCCAATTCCCCACCCGCGGCAAAGCCTTGGACGAGGCGGAGGACGATCAAGAGCGCCGGAGCGAGGAATCCGACTTCTTGGTAGGTCGGGAGGCAGCCGATCAGGAAAGTGGTCGCCCCCATAATGATGAGCGTGAGGATCAACACCCGCTGACGGCCGTAGCGGTCTCCGAAGTGCCCGAACACGACTCCACCGATTGGCCTAGTCAGGTATCCAGTGCCGAAGGCAGCAAAGGCCAAAAGTATCCCGATGAGCGGATCGGACTCGGGGAAGAACAACTTGTTGAAGACGAGGCCGGTCGCCAGGCCGTAGACCAGGAAGTCGTAGTACTCGAGAGTCGTTCCGAGGAACGACACGGCGAAGATCCGGCCGCCGCTCAATCTGCGTCCGGTACTAGTCGCAGTCGTGTTTTCCGTTACCATCAGAATCCTCCTTGATTCGAGTGGGTACATCTCCGGCGTTACCACTCTGGAGCTACCGCATCGGCTGATGACGAAGCGCTCAAACCATCAGGCATGACAGGATGATGGCCGGGATGGACGAAATTTTTCCCCCCTCACGAGGGGAAGGAATTAGAAGATATCGCTTTGTAGGTCAGATGACCTATCGAGCGATATTAGGCTTCACTTTGGTATGTTGTCAACGGGGCGGTGCGTCTCAGATTTTTTCGGCGGCTAGCCTTTGAGCCAAGCATCTCAAATACCCAGGCCCTCGGAGATCCGGTGGGCGGGTAGTGATTTTCGGAATTGAAGAATTTCACGAGGCTGCGTGATCGAGGTCGAGGCCGTCTACCGAATGCACTACTGTCCATGCCTGCCGGCGTGCTCGGACGGCGATCTCCAGTACGGTGACGGCCAGCGAGGACTTTCTCCGAGTCGTGCAGTCCGTATCTTCCGTCTGGAAAAGACTCTGCGCGTTTGCTCTCGTGGGGGCTCACTCCGGCACCACGGTCTCGATGGGCAGTATCGGTGCGTGCGCGGGCACGCCCCACGATGAAGTCATCCTCTCGCTGCGCGCAGATGCCACGGCGGGAACGACTCTCCTTCCGCGTCGAATTGCAAGGGCCGGCGACGGTAGGGTAGCCACATGAGTGGCATGCAACGGATTTCTCCCGCTGTTTCCTTGACGGGGCAGGTCACCTCGATGATCCGGGCCGCGATCGTGTCGGGGGAGATGAAACCGAACGAGCATTATTCATCCGTCGGGATCGCCGAGAAGCTGGGAGTTTCACGGACCCCCGTCCGCGAAGCCCTGCAGCTGCTGGAGAAGGAGGGCATCCTTACCGTAGAAAAGAACCGCGGTGTGCGAGTCACACAGATCTCGCTTAATGACATAGTCGAGGTCTTTCAAATCCGCTTGATCCTGGAGCCGCCCGCAGCAGGACGGGCGGTCCTTAACGCAACTCCGGCGGACATCGAGCGCCTGGAAGAGTTGTACGTCGACCTCGTAAAGGCGGCCGAAGGTGGCCAGGCGCGACCCACGCTGGAGGCAGATAAGGCCTTTCATCTATACTTCCTAGGCCTCGCCGACAACGCGAAACTGGGCAGCATTGTCGGCGAGCTGCGCAATTTGGTGCTTACTCACGGCCAGATCACCATCCCCCACGCCCGGACGAGCATGGACTTAGCCGACGATCGGAACGAGCTGATGGAAGCCATCCGCAAACACAACGCGGAGGGTGCGGTTCGTGCAATGCACGGCCATGTTCTCCGCACGGCCCGAATGCTGGTTCAGTCCGTCTGCGCCCGCACGCCGGGGCTGGAGGCGGAGTGCTACCTCGGCCGCTTGAACCATCTGCAGATCTAGCCTGCCGGTTTTTGGCGCAAGAAAATAGTCTTCTTCGAACTCTTGCCAAGGCTGTTTCACTTTTATTACTGTTGCATGCAACATGCAACATGCACATATCACCCAGACTTAGGACCCTGTGAGTCTTATGGTTCAACCGCTGCAAGGCGTCAAGGTAGTGGACCTTTCCCGCATACTGGCTGGCCCGCTGGCCACAATGACTCTAGCCGATTTCGGAGCAGAGGTCATCAAGGTTGAAAGCCCTGTCGGGGACGAAACCCGCACTTGGCTCCCCCCGGTTACCTCTGATGGAGTAAGCACCTATTACTCCGCCGTCAACCGCAACAAGCGCTCGATCATAGTTGACTTCAAAAGCGACTCCGATCTGACAAGGCTGGTGGAATTAATCCGGGATTCCGACGTCGTTGTCGAAAACTTCCGTCCCGGCGTGCTGGCCAGGTTCGGTCTGGACTACGATCGGCTCAAGACCGTCAGTCCCGCGCTGGTTTACTGCTCCATCTCGGGTTTCGGGGACCTACAGGGGGCTCAGCTCCCTGGCTTTGACCTGCTGGTTCAGGCCCTCGGCGGGTTGATGAGCATTACGGGGGAACCGGAAGGAACCCCAAACAAGGTGGGTGTGGCTTTGGTTGACGTGCTGGCCGCGCAGAACGCCACCAGTGGAATCCTGCTGGCGCTGCGGGAGCGGGACCAGTCCGGCGAAGGCCAGCACGTGAAGATCTCGCTTTTCACCTCTTTGCTAGCGGGCCTAACCAATCAGGCGAGCGGGACCATCGCCACCGGAAAGTCGCCCCAGCGTCTGGGTAACGCACACCCGAGTATCGCACCCTACGAGACTTTCAACACTGCCGACGGAGTCTTAGCCATTGGAGTGGGCAATGACCGACAGTTTGCCTCACTGCTGGGCCAACTCGGGCTGGATGAGCTCAAACAGGACGGACGCTTCACGACCAACGCTTTACGGGGGGCGCACCGCCAGGACCTGAAGATTCTCATCGAAAGAGCCCTGCAGGACCGCCGCGCTTCGGAATGGCAGGAGCGCCTCATGGCCTCAGGGGTCCCAGCCGGCAAGGTGAACTCTGTCCTGGAAGCCATAGACCTCGCAGAAGCCCTAGGGTTGGACCCGATCGTCAGCATCTACGAGAAATCGAACGGACGACGTTCACGCCAGATCGCCAGTCCCATCGGCCTTTCCCGCACTCCGGCCCAGTACACGCGGGTTCCCCCGTCGTTGGGTGAACATCAGGATATTTTCTTCAGCCCGCTTCCTTTTAGCCGTAGCACTTTTCAGACAGGAGCCACCTCATGACTGCTGAGTCCTTGACCACGACCGTTGATCCCGGCGATCTAATCGGGTTCGATTCCCTGCTCACTGCAGGAGAAATTTCCTTGCGGAACTCGGTGCGTTCCTTTGTGGACGAGCACATCAAGCCGAACATCGCCGCTTGGTACGAGGAGGCGGCCTTCCCGCTGGAGATCGTGCCGGAAATGGCGAAGCTTGGCCTGCTGGGCATGGGACTGAAAGGCTACGGCTGCGCTGGCCGCTCGGCCGTCGAATACGGCCTGGCCGGTGCCGAGCTGGAGGCCGGAGACTCCGGGATCCGTACCTTCTTCTCGGTGCAGGGTTCATTGGCAATGACCGCCATCTACAAGCATGGCTCGGAGGAACAGAGGCAACAGTGGCTGCCGGCCATGGCCAAAGGGGAGGCAATCGGCTGTTTCGGGCTGACCGAGCCCACTGCGGGATCAGACCCGTCTAGCATGAAGACCTTCGCCCGCAGGGAGGGTCCTAGCCCAAACGCAGGCTGGGTGCTAAACGGCACCAAGCGTTGGATCGGTTTGGCCAGTGTAGCCAAGGTGGCCGTCATTTGGGCCCAGACCGCTGAGGGCATTCGTGGCTTCGTGGTCCCGACCGAAACTCCGGGCTACATCGCGACCCCAATCGAGCCCAAGCTGTCAATGCGCGCCTCCATCCAGTGCGAAATCGAACTCTCGGATGTTCGTCTGCCGGCCGATGCCGTTCTTCCCAGCGTGGTAGGGCTCAAGGGCCCCTTCAGTTGCCTGAATGAAGCCCGTTACGGCATCATCTGGGGTGCCATGGGCGCTGCCCGGGATGCCTTCGAGGTCGCCTTGGAGTACTCGCAGGAGCGCCTGCAGTTCGACAAGTCGCTCGCCGGCTACCAGCTGACCCAGCAGAAATTGGTGGACATGGCCATGGAAATCAACAAGGGATTCTTGCTGGCCCTGCACATCGGCCGCAGGAAGGATGCAGGCACTCTGCAACTGCATCAGATCTCGGTGGGCAAGCTTAACAATTGTCGCGAGGCGATCGAGATCTGCCGCGAAGCGCGCACCCTGCTAGGCGGTAATGGCATCACGCTAGACTACTCTCCGCTGCGCCACGCCAACAACCTTGAATCGGTCCGCACCTACGAGGGCACCGACGAGGTCCACACCCTGATCCTGGGCAAGAAGCTCACCGGCGTTCCAGCCTTCCGCTAGGAGATCGATGGGTGGTCCGGTGCGGCAACGCAATACGCCCCTCGAACGCTCCCCCGCTGACATCAAGGAGACACCATGGAGGTTACAAAGGTACCCGTCATTGGTGCCGGAACCATGGGCCAGCAGATTGCCATGAGCTGTGCCCTGGCCGGCTACGAAACTGTCTTGTATGACGTCAGCGAGAAGGCGCTGCAGGCGGCCCGTTCCGATCTCGAATCGTGGGCAGCCTCCCGCGTGGCCAAGGCAAGCTCGAGGACTCCCTGAGCCGTCAGGCCCTGCAGCGCCTGACCCAAAACTCCTCTCTCGATGCAGCCGTAGCCGACGTCCACCTAGCCATTGAAGCCGCTGTGGAAAAGTTGGAGATCAAGCAGTCCATCTTCGCGCGGCTAGGCGAACTCGCTCCCCCGCACGCTATCCTGACCACCAACTCGTCCACGCTGTCCTCCTCGCACATTGCAGAGGCTTCCGGGAGAGCCGATCAAGTGACCAATATGCATTTTTCAACCGGCACTGGTCATGAAGTGCGTTGAGGTGGTCCTCAACCCGCACACGTGCGACGAAACGTTCGAAACGGTAATGGCCGTTGCCCGAACCCTAGGCAAGGACCCTGTGTTGGTAAACAAAGAGTGCCCGGATTCATAGCCAACCGGATGATGGGCGCGATCCAGCGTGCGGCGATGGATCTCGCCGCCACAGGTGTGGCCAGCATCGAGGACATCGACACCACGGCGCGCGGCGCTTTGGGCACCCCAGGGGCCCCTTCGAACTCATGGATCTGATCGGCCTCGACGTTGTCAACTTCATCGCCCAGGCGACCTTCGCTGAGACCAGTATCGAAGGCGACCCGACCACACCAGCTCGTGACTGCCAAGGTCGCCGAAGGAAAGCTAGGCCGGAAGTCCGGAGAATGCTTCTACCGCTACGACGCTTAGCCTCCGTCCGCCGAACGATAAACCGCCCTAGCGGCCGGCAAGCACCTTCCGGTGGGAATAACTCGCCAACAACCTGGCCCTGGCCAAAGAACTGATCGCCCAAGACCGCCTCGGCACGGTCCGACAGGTCCGCACCGCATACCTGTAGAATTGATCTTCTGACACCGACGCACGTTTGAGATGGCGGCTTTGGAGGGCAACCGCCGGTCCGGCGCCTTGGGCGACATCGCATCCCACGCCATCGACCAGGTCCTGTTCCTCCTGGGCGATGCGGTCACGGAAGTTCGTCAACCAGCTCCCCGGGTCTGAGGAATCGAGGATGTCACGGTCGACGACGCCGCCTGGGCAACACTGCCCCTCACCTCCGGGCCGTCGCCTCAGTCGAGGTTTCTCGGGTGACCACCGGCAGGAAGAACAGGCTCCAGATCGAGGTCTACGGCGACAAGGGCAGCCTGTTGTTCGACCTGGAACTCGGCTTCCTCGACGCCACCGGCCCGCCAAGAGAACAGGGATTCCGCCGCGTCCTGGTCAACGAACCCCACAACCTCAGCAACCCCTTCCACATAGCTTCTGTTTGTCCTTCGGATATTGGAATTCGGCGAAATTGGTACCGGCCCTTCACTTGGATGCACGGGGCCAGCACCATCCCCGGGGCGTGGGCTATCCCACGGTCCTGTTGGGCTCTGGCCCTGTCCCCGCGGAGATGTCACTTAGTCACCTTGCCGGGGTTGAGTTGAGGCGGATTGCTGGCCAGCCGGTTCAGAGGAGGTTTGTGGCTATCCGATCCGGTGGGCGATCAAAGGCTCGTGGTCCTGTTCCAGGTTGAATGCTAGACACACTCATCCCAGCAGGGCCACGGGCCCCCTTGTCTTCAACGACACGAACTCAATTCCCCACCAACCGCGAAGAGCCGGATTGGCGGGGTTTCGGGTTGGTCCCCGCTTGAAGTAGCCGAATTCTGTAGTAACGGTCTTGCCGATGATGATTGCGCCCGCCTCGCGCAGGAGCCGGACGCAGTCGGCGTCCTGATCTGCAGGGTCCTCGGCACGTAGGCTGCTGCCGCACCGCCTTGGTAACCCGGCGACATCGATCAGGTCCTTCACTCCGACCGGGACTCCCCACAGAGGTCCCGCGGAGCGTCAGATTCTTCAAGGCGTATGGCTGCTGCCCATGCACCTTCGGCGTCGACCCTCACCCAGGCGTGGAGGCTGGAATCGGTTTCGTCGATGCGGGCCAAGACGTTCTCGACAGCAGCGATTGGGGTGATCACCCTTTGTTAAGCACTGCGGACAGTTCGCGCAGGGACATCAGGCAACGAGCTCCGGCGTCACGGAAAGGCGATGAAACTGCCTCTTGAAGTAAACGAGGCTGTCACGCTCCTCCTGGACTTCCACGCGGTCGACCTGTACGAAGATGACTGAATGCGAGCCTTGGGTGGTACGTCCGCTGATCCTGCCCACAATCTTTACCAGGGCGTCACGGAGCACAGGGACCTGGTCCTCGCCTTTCTCCCAAATGTCCCAGCCGAACCGTTCTTCCATCGGAACCTGGGTTGCGCCAGAGAAATGGCGTGCCAGCTCTTCATGCTCTCCGCTGAGAACATTGATGCATATCTGGCCGTTGTTGTTGAAAATGTCGTGCGTTGCGCTGTTCTGGTTGACACAGACAAGCACGGTCGGCGGGGCGTCAGTCACTGAGCAGACGGCGCTCACCGTTATCCCTACACGGCCATGGGGACCAGCCGTAGTAACGACGTTAACGGCGGCCGGCAAGTGTGCCATCGCGGACCGGAAGTCCTTTTGAATTTGCGTAAGCTCGGTCATTTTAATTTCTCCCCTGGTCGCAACCGGTGATTCTGGTCAGATGGTGAATCTTTATGCTGAAAATCTATTCACGGTTGGACCTAAAAGGTATTGCGAGTTGCCCCACCTCTTTTGAGAATTGTCCTTAACGGCATAAGTACTTTCCTTAGATGGGGTTGATTGACTTCGGTGCTGTGGAGTGGATACCGTCAAGTACCCCCTCTAGGCCCTTAGGCAGAACAACCTTATGCATTCACCCGAAGCTCTCGTTTACATCGTCGATGACGATGAGGAGTTGTGTAAGTCACTGGCATGGCTGCTGGAATCCGTCAGCATCCCTTCCCGTAGCTACTACGACGTGGCATCTTTTCTTGCCGCCTATGATCCAGACGTCCCCGCCTGCCTGGTCCTCGATGTCAGGATGCCGCGGGCCGGAGGTTTCCAACTGCAGGAAACGCTGAACGAGGTTGCTTCCCCTATTCCGATTATTTTTGTCTCCGCGCACGGTGACATCCGGATGTCGGTCAAAGCCCTTCGGCAGGGGGCAGTTAATTTTCTTGAGAAGCCCTACGACCCGCAGCATATGCTCGACGTGGTGCAGGAGACTCTCGACCTTGCTCAGGAACGCTTTGAATCGAGCCGCGGGCGGCGCAAGATTGAAGAGCGGATCGCTGCTCTCACTCCTCGGGAAAGAGAAATTTTGGCGTTGGTTATTGAAGGATTACCAAGCCAAAACATCGCCCGCAAGCTGGGAACCAGTGTGAAAACGGTTGATGTTCACCGCACCAGGATCAAAGCAAAGACGGGATCTGACAGCATAGCTACCTTGGTCCGGGATATCCTCCAGCACAATGTCAGTATCAGCTAAGCCCGGAAAATCAGCCGCGCTTTATTGGCCGGCATAACCCTGATTCCAAATCTTAAAGAGCAGTGGGGCGGAGAGGCTTTCTCGTTGAGATGCCTTCCCGCCCCACCTTGTTTCGGCTACAGGCTGATCTGCGTCAGAACATTTCAAGTACCAGTCGGGGTGACTTCGACCGGGAAACACAGGCGGCGATCTGGTCGTTGGCCTTCTTCTCGCTGGCGGACATGCACTGATCCCGATGATCAGGCTCCCCTTTGAGGACGCCCATGATGCACGTGCCGCAGATTCCTTCCTGGCAGGTTGTGTCTACCTCCACACCGTTCTCTTCGAGCACTTGGACGATGGACCGGCCGACCGGGACCTCGTATATCTCGTCTTCGAATTCGATCTCGAACGGGGTGTCCGCACTGGTGTCGACGGGCTCGCCGGCCTGGAAGTGCTCAATGTGGACATTCTCTTCCGGGATGACCGAAGCGGCAGTGTCCTTGACCCGGTCCATAAATCCCTCGGGGCCGCATGTGTATACATGTGAGCGGTGGGTCAGTGCCGCGAATGCTGCGGCCAGCACCGTGGGTTGATCGTCACGCTGTAGGCCAAAGTGGAACTTTACGCGTTCGCCGAATCCACTCTTGGTTTCCAGAAGGTCAACAAAGGCGGCCTCGTCGCGTGAGCGTGCGAAGTAATGCAGCTCGAACTCTTGATTGGCGCGATGTAGGTGGTAGGCCATACTGATCATGGGGGTAACCCCGATCCCGGCGGCCACCAGAATGTGACGGTCTGCTCCTTCAGCGACTGCCATGAGATTCCTTGGCGCGCTAATTTCGAGTTCCTGGCCCACGGCCACCTCATGCAGGGCTTGAGATCCGCCGCGGGAGGCTGGCTCGAGCTTCACGGCTATGACGTAGTCGTCGAGTTCATAGGGCGGGCTGCATAGGGAGTATTGCCGGACAACGTCGGTGGGGCCGACGATGTCGATGTGCGCTCCCGCGGGGTAGGGGTCGAAGGGTGCCCCGTCGGCGCGCTTGAGGCGGAAGGATTTGATGTTGCTGGTTTCCTCCAGCACTTCGGCAACGCGTACTTTGAACATACCCATGGGGAACGCTCCTTTCTCGTCCTTGCTGGGGATTTCTTCCGGCAGCTGCGGTCAGGCAGACCGGTCAGCGCATGTAAAGCCCACCGTTGATGTCCCAGCAGGCCCCCGTGACCGACGCCGCACCTGGTGAGGCAAGGAGCGCTACGGTGTCGGCGATGAATTCTGCGTCTCCGAGACGCCCGACCGGGATGTAGGCCTTGATGGCTTCCAGTTTGTCCGGATCCACGGTTTCGTACACCACAGGAAGGTCCAGGGGGCCTGGTGAGACAGCGTTTACGGTGACTCCGGCGGACGCAAACTCACGTGCGAAGACCTTGGTCAGGGTTGATACCCCGCCCTTGGAGGCCGCGTAGTGGGCCCCGGTGGCAGTCCCTCCGTTGTGACCGGCGAGGGAGTGGATGTTGACAATGCGCCCGTATCCACGGTCGCGGAAGTGGGGGCCGAAAACCTGGCACCCCAGGAACGTGCCGTTGAGATTGATTTCCACATTGGCGCTGAACTGTTCGGGAGTGATTTCCAGCAAGGGGGCTACCTGCGAACGACCGGCGTTGTTGACGAGGACGTCTGTACCACCCCACTTTTCGGTAAGGATGTCGCGGACCTCTTCCCAGTCCGACTTCTTACGGATGTCCAAGGCGCCCGCCCAGACCGTGTCCCCGGATGCGTCCAGACTGTCGGCCACGGGCTGGACGGACGCGGCGCTGGTGCCGGTAATGGCGACCTTGTACCCTTCCTTGTGCAGTTTCCGTGCGATGGTTTCACCGAGACCGCGGGCGGCTCCGGTGACGAGAGCAACGTTGTTCATGGATTGTCCTAGAGGAGGAAGCCGGAGGCGTTGACGGCGGAGTCGGAGTTGACCAAACGGATGATTTTGAGTTCGATCCTGGCGTCGTCGCCGGCGAAACGAACACGGTGCGTCAGGTCGGCGCCGAGCATCTGGAACTTATCCCGCTTGAATCCGACCAGCACCTGCGCGGAGCGCAGCGTCACGGTGTCCTGCGTCAGTTCCTCAACGGTGAAGCGGGAAATGGTGCGGGAGGTCCGGGCGGCTGCCACCGCGGACATGGAGTACCCCTGCACCAGGCGGGTAACGCGCATGTGTCGCATACGTGCGTCGTCATAAACCATGTTCAGAGACGACTCGAAGTCATCGGTGTCCGGGTCAACCGGGATGATGTACTTTGCGTCTTCGGTGTAAAGGGTCTGCCATTCCTCGTATTTCTTGTCATCGAGGATCTGGGCTTCGCGCCAGATCAGCTCTATCGCCCGGCTGACCAGCGGCTGGGACAGTTGACCGAGTGTTAGCTCATAAGTTGCGGGGGCCGGCCGGTTGTCGATAGCGGTCACTTCTGCGGCGGTCTCAGTTGTCATTGCCCATCATCCTTTTCCACATTGCGTACGATTCGCGCATGCCGGTTTCATCGGTCACGTGCGAGGTCTTCCATCCTTCGTCCACCGTCTCCTCGCGGCCCAGGCCGCGGTTGACGAGGATCGGCATTTCGGGGTTTGCCACTGCGCCGCGCTGCACGCGGTCCCAGGCCTCCGAGTCATCTGAGGTGCCGAAGCCAAAGGGTCCTTGGAAGTGTTCGTGGATGCGGAGCCGTTCGCGGTTGACGCTCTCGGGTCCACCGTCCAGCCCCAATGCCATGTGCTGGATCTCCGTTTCGTTGACCGAGATCGGGCGCAGGACGCGGAAGAAGGACATGGAGAGCGAGAGGTTCGGGAACAGGTTCAGGTTGTAGCCTGCGCCGTGCATGGTTCGGACGATCCGCCGGACCTGGTCCTGCGGCATGGTTTCGGACAGCTCGTCGATGATGTGGCGGAAGCGTTCCTGCAGTTCCTCAGTGCCGTCATCTTCTTCCAGGTCAACGTGTTCGGGGACCATGATGGCTACGCTGTGGCCGTTGCCAAGTGCGTGGGTGACGGCCTTCTCGTCGGTCATGAAGGACAGCATGTCTGCTGTCTCGGCATCCACGGAGGCCATCCAGGAACGGTGGACGATCGGGAAGTGGTAGCCGTCGGTGGTGTTCTCAAGCTGAATTTTCCAGTTCCCATCAAAGCGGAACTTGTGCTCTCCCTGAACCTTGACGGGGTACCCGGCGCCTTGTTTCATGAAACGGTCGATCCAGATTTTGGCGTCGCCGAGGAAGTCGCTCAGTGGCTCGATGTCATGCTTGAAGGTGGCGAAGATCAGCCCGTTGTAGCTCTCCACGCGCAGCCGCTGGAGGGGCAGGTCCTTCTTTTCCGCGACGCCTTCGTACCCGTCCGGGTAAGGGATGCCGCGGAGGTTTCCTTCGAGTGAGTAGGACCAGGAGTGGTAGGGGCAGGTGAACCCGTTGGCCTTGCCCTTGGGGACTTCGCAGACGCTGGCCCCGCGGTGGCGGCAGCGGTTGAGCAGCACGTTAAAGTTCCCCTTGCGGTCCCGGTTGACGATAACCGGCTGGGTACCGATATGGGCCATTTTGAAGCTGCCGGCTTCGGGGATTTCGCTTTCGTGGGCGACCCAGACCCAGGTGTTGTAAAAGATCTTTTCCATTTCCTGGTCAAAGATCTGCGGGTCTGTGTAAAGCTGGGCGGCGACCCGGTCGTCTGCTGCCAGACCAGCGAAGCCGCCAGTCCCTTCGGATGTTTGTGTCGTCATGACGTGCTCCTTGTAGTCGTTGATGCTGTTATGCGTTGACGATGTTGGCTGCGAGGTCAGCGGCGAACAACTTTTGGGTGCGGAAGTGCGATATTTGCGTCGTCCCGTGCGCGTATACGAAGTCCACCGTCAGCCTCGCTGAGATCAGTTCGGTGCGGCCCGATTTGTATTCGGAAATCTGCTGCATGATCCACTGTCCTGTTACTGCACCATTTGCTGTGGTGATCTGTTGGTTTCCCAACAGATGGACGTTTCGACGGAAGTGAGGGGCCGGCGGGAGGTACTCGGCAAGCATCGAGAGCACCGCGTCCTGGCCCTCCGCGCGGCCGAACTTTCCGGTGTACTCCGGGCCAAGGCCCTCCCAGATTGCGTCCGGGGTGAACAGCGCTGCCATTTCGTCCCAGTTGAACGTGTCTCGGGGAACGTCGCATAGGTCCATGTACCTGCTCAGAGTGCGCTGGGCTGACTCACAGGCCTCTAAACGGGCGAGCCGAAGGGCGAGGCTGGCCACGGTTTCTCGTGCCATGCCTGTTACTTGGTTTCCACGTCATCGCGGATGGTCAAAGCCCGACCGATGCGGGCTTCGATCTTGGCGTAACGCCAAAGGGCGTGTTCGCCCACCATCGTGGTGCGGAACAGGTTGCAAGCAGCTTTGACGGTCTCCTGGGTATCGACGTCGGCGAGGATGTAGCAGGTCCACGGCCATCCCTCGGAGGGGCCAACCACGTGTGAATCATCGTCCATGTTGCCGATGACGTCGACGCCCGGCATTCGGGCCATGTCTGCCATCATGCCGGAAAATGCAGTCCACACCGCCCCGATGCCACTCTTGGGTAGATCGAAGAAGTTCTGGTTGATGCCGATGCAGAACAGGACGCGCAACGGCTGCGTCTCGGGGTTTTCGCTCACGAAAGTCTCCTCAGAATTGGATTAGAGAAAGGCGGGGATGGCTGGCGGCATGTCCATCAGTACCGCGCCGGCGCCGTCGTAGATCCCGTCGCCCAGGAACGCGTGCTGCGTGACGACGGAGGCGTCGCGAAGGTAGCGCTGCATCGGATTCGAGTTGTAGATGGCGGCTGTGCCCGAGAGCGTATAGGCCGTTTGCACTGCTTTCGCGCCTACCTTGGCCGCGTGGGTGGCCGCCAACCGCAAGAGAGCCTTTTGCTTATCTGTCGCGGGGTCACCTGCGTCGACGGTGTCGTAAACCTCATCCGAGATTTCGTAGAAGAATGCACGGGCGGAGCGCAGCTCTGCTTCTGCCTTTGCAATGTCCATGCGGTAGTAGGGCCGGTCAGCCAGCTTGGGTGCCCCGGTAATGCCCGTGCGGCCACTGCCGGTCTTGATTGCGTAGTCCAGCGCAGCGCGTCCGGCACCAAGGTTCACGACGGCCAGTACCTGGGCGGCGTAGGCCACGGCCGGGTAACGGTAAAGGGGCTCGTCGACGGTGGGCTGTCCCCCGCGGACGAAAGTCCATTCATCCTTGACGAACTTCCCGTTGACCCTGAGATCATGGCTGCCTGTGCCGTGGAGTCCAATGACAGCCCAGTTCTCGACAATGTCAACATCTTCGGGACGCAAAAGGGCGGTGAGGGGCTTCCCTTGGGTTTCTTCGCCGCCCACCAGCCCAACACCAAGAATGTCAGCGCCCTTGCAGCCGCTGGAGAACTTCCATTCGCCGGCCACGTTCCAGCCCCCCGTGCCGCGGTCGACCTTCTGAACCGGGAAGAGTCCTCCGGCAAAGGTGACATCCGGACCCCCGGCGTACAGTTCCGCCTGGGTTTCCAAAGGCAACGCAGCGAGGTAGACATTGGCGGACCCGAAGCTTGCCACCCAACCTGAAGAAGCGTCGACGGCCGAGATTTTTTCGATGATATTCAGGAATTCACTCGGCCGGAGCGCGTCGCCGCCGAAACACTTTGGGGTCGCCGCCCGGAAAATACCCGCCTTTTTAAATTCGGAAATTACGTCACGCGGAATATATTTCTGCGCTCCAAATTCCTGTCGCCGTTCCCGAACCACTTCGAGCGCGCGGTCGAGCGTCGTCTGCGGGCAGCTGGTGAGAACATCGGTCATGGGAGTTCCAATCTGGAAGAGCTGCTAAATGATTTCTGCTGCCTCCAAAAGTATTTGTGCTTCCGGTTACGTTCAATCGGGGATTCGTAGCTTCACTCCAAAGAAATACCGGCCGCCCGTAAGGAAATTACCTATACGCGATGCTGCGCACCGGGGCTATCATCGCTTGTGGCTACTTCCCCGAGTAATGACTTTTTGTCGAAAATCGAGCGCGGCCGGAACGTGAACGCGTCCGGGCAGGCGCTTGGCCCTGCTCAGCAGGACTACGAGGTCCTTGTCCAGGCGCTGGGTTACTGCATCCTGCTCCACGACGCCGAGACCAAGAACATTCTGTGGGCCAACAACGCAGCCTGTGACATGCTTGGATTTTCCCTCGAGGAATTGCGGCCCCTTAAGGCCCCGGACATGAGCAGCCCCGACTCCCGGTATCGCCGCTCGGTGGGTGTGCAGTGGCTGCAGGACGCCGCGGACCAGGGAGTCAGCCGAACAGAGTGGATGTACCGCTCGAAGTCGGGACGGGACATCCTGACAGAGGCCGTGGCGACCAGGGTTGAACTTGGCTCCGGGAGCGCCATAATGGTCCAATTCCGGGACATCGAAAAGGAAGAATCCCTCAAGTCCGACCTGCAGCGTACAGAAGGTCGGCTGCAGGCGTTCTTGCTCCGGATGGCTGAAGGAATCCTCGTCCTGGACGACCACGGGATAATCACGTTTGCCAGCGGGGCGGCCTCGGCCCAGCTGGGCCGGGACGTCGAGGAACTATATGGCCAGTGTTTCCTCGAACTGTGTGCCCTCTCCTCGCGGCCGGCATTGCAGAAGGCGCTGGACAAGGACCGAACTGAGGGTGCCGCGTCGAGCCTGAGGGTCCAGGTGGACCGCCCCGACGGTGCGGATCGCTGGTTCGGAGTCAGCTGTCAATACATCTCTTTGGAGAAAGACCTCACAGGCACGATGCTCCTGCTGCAGGACATCAGCGAGCAGGTAGCGGCCGAGGAGCAACACCGCCGCGACCTCGAGCACCTGAACTACTTGGGCCGCTACAACGCCATGGGAGACATGGCCATGGCGATCGCGCATGAACTCGGTCAGCCCTTGGCCGCGGCCACCAACTTCGTCGATGGGGTGTCGCGGCGGCTGCGTGACCCGGATAAAGGGATTGAGGACCTCCTGTATGGCCTGGACAATGCCAGGATGCAGATCAACAGGGCCAACCAAATCGTCAAGAGCCTCAGGGACTTCGTGGTCCAGCTCGAGCAGTCGGAACAGGTTGTGGATCTGAACGAGATTGTGCGCGACTGCATGTACTTCGTCCAGCTCCGCGCAGACCAGAATGATACCGAAGTGCAGCTGGTAATGAGCGAGGCACCCATCTGGATCCGCTGTGAGAAGGTGTTGACAGGACAGGTGATCCTGAACCTCTGCCACAACGCCATTGATGAGATGTCCGGCTGGCCCAAAAGGGAACGCCATGTGACGATCACAACCTATGCGACTTCCGAAGCCGGTGTGTTCCGCGTCGCGGACCGGGGAAAGGGCTTGTCCCATATCCCTGATGGCAGGATTTTCGATGGTGCCTTCACCTCCAAATCAACTGGAAGCGGCATCGGCCTGGCACTCAGCCATCGCATCATCACCCGTCAACACGGACGGATTTATGCGGAAGAGAATGAATCCCGCGGCGCGTCCTTCACGTTCGAATTGCCTCTTACGGACATAGAGGATCTGCTGTAGGAGGCTCAGCCCTGTGTGTTGTTTCGGGCTCGGCAGCCGAGTGCTCTGACTCCGGGTGCAACAAATGCCGAAAGCAAGCGCGCAGGCGCCTATAAGTTACCAGGATTGGGACAGCCGTAGAGTCGGCACCCGTTCGGGCCGGGACGGCGCCTCTTACCCTGAGGCACCCTCCCGGCGAACAGACAGTGGCGGAGCGGAAAGTCAGGTCGTGATGGCTTCCGTGATGTTGTCGTAGGCCCCCGGATTCCTGGCCTTGAGCACGGCCGCTTGAATCAGCCCGGCAACCAGCGCAAGAAGGATCACTCCCAGCAAAATGACGCTTGTGGCCCCAAAGGCAGGATCGCCGGCATCGTTGACGTCCCCGACGAGAAGCGGAAAGTAAGTGAGCATAATCCCGATGGCCACGGCCAAGCCGATGAATCCGAGAACGGGTGCCGTGACTGTGTGCCAAGCCGAGAGATGCGAGGCATGCCTACGGAAGTAAACGATGACCGCGACGGAGGTCATCGCCATCAGCACAGCGATGGCAAGGGGCGTCATGCCCGAGCACCAGGTGAAGATCTGGAGGACGGGGTCCAGACCGATGACTGCGAAGAGGGTCATGAGCGCCAAGACGGTCACGGTTTGCACGACCGATGAAAAATAGGGCGAATTGTGCCGCTCATGCACCCTGCTGAGGCTCTTGGGGAGAAGGCCTGCTACTGACATGGCATGCTGGTACCGCGTCAGGACGTTATGCAGCGAGAGAACGCACGCGAAAAGGCTTGTGACGAGAAGAACGTTAACGACTGCTTCCCCTGCCGGGCCGAGGTAATTGTAGGCCGTCTTCAGGAGCATGGACGCTGGGTCGGAAGAGGCCTCGACGATCTGGTCAGGCCCCCACGCCATGACCAGCGCCCACGTAACGACAGCATAAAAAGTGCCGATTCCCAGAACGGCACCATACGTTGCCCGGGGAATTGTCTTGTCCGGGTCTTTTGCCTCGTCACGAAATACGGTGACGGCCTCAAAACCAATGAAACCCGACATGGCGATCATCAAACCTACGCCGGGAGCACCCGAGACGATATTTGGAATCTCGAAGGGTTGCATTGATAGCCCTTCAGAGCCGCCGGTGACGGCGACGGCGACAACTATTGCGGTGAGAACGGCTATTTCGGCGATGAGCAGAAACCCCAGGACCTTAGAGCTGAGATCGATGCGAAAGTATCCAAGAACTCCCACGGATCCTATGGCCGCAATGCTGTACAGCCACCAAGGAAGGGCCGGTCCACCCAGCAAAGCCGCCGTGGTGCTCAAGACCTGCCCCATATACCCGTAAACGGCGATCTGCACGGCAGTATAGGCAGTAATTGCCAGGTACGCGGCAGCCAATCCTGGCGGTCGGCCCAGACCATAGCCGATATAGGCGAAGAAGGTTCCCGGCTTCGGCACGTGACGCGTCATGGCCGTGAGCCCTACCGCGAAGAGGACCAAAATCAGGGCGCACACGAGGAAGAGGGACGGAAAACCAATGCCGTTTCCGAGAAGAAATCCAAGCGGTGCAGCCCCAGCCATCATCGTCAGCGGGGATGCGGCAGCGACAACCATAAACACAATCGCGCCGACGCCGAGGGTGCCGCTTAATTTTGGCGTGGCATTTGCAGGGGTGCTTGCCGGTGCCGTTGTTTCAAGATTGGGGGTAATAGCCATAAGGGTCTCCCTGAAGAGGCTTTTAGGTGCCCCGGGCCCCTGTTGGCTTGCTGCCGAGGGGCCCGGGCACGGAACGATAGCGCGTCATTGCGCACAGGCCCGTATGGGCCCGGAATATGAGAAGGCGGGCCGCCGGCCAGCCGTGGGACCTGCAGGTCTGGCCGGTGGTGCCGGCTAGGAAACGGGGTTGAGGTGGTGGCCGTAGGGTTCGGCGAGTACGACGGCCTCACGCTGGCGCGTCACAAGCGATCCATTCTCAACGTCGAAGTACTCGGTGGAGATATTTTCGAGGGCGTCACGGTTTTCCTCGCGGTCAAGGTCGTAGGTGTCTCCCAGGGGACCTGACGAGCGCGCGAAGATAGGTGCCAACAGCTCGTAATCGCCCTGATCAAGCGAGAAGGCCGTCGTCCTGACATTGTCCGCGATGTGGCGGGCGTGGCGGGAGCCTTGGATGACGGCCGCGGTTGCCGGCTGCTCAAGAACGAATCTGGACGCGACGTTGGGGATGGAAACGCCATGCCGCTGCGCTATGGTGTCCATGGCCGAAAGCATCTCTTGGTACAGGTTCCATCCTCCGAAATCGCAGATGATCCGGTAGTACTTGTCCAGGGAGACGTTTTCGAAGTTGGGCGAACCCGGATCAGGGATGCCAAGCCACTTCTTGCTGAACAGTCCGCCCGCCAGGGACCCGTAGCAGACGAGCTTGACGTTGTTTGCGAGACAGTACTCCTCCATGCCGTTCTGTGCCCTGCGGTCGGTCATGGAGTACTGAACCTGGTTGACGATGATGTCAGCCCCTGCGTCCACCATTTTGGCCAGCTCGGGCACGTTGAAGTTGGTTCCACCGATGTGGTGAATCTTGCCGGCCTTTTTCAAGTCCTCGAGAACCAGTGCGACGTCGACGCAGCCGTCGATGTCATAGTTCCACCAGTGCAGCTGGACGAGATTGAGCCGCTCGATTTTCAGACGCTGGAGGGAGCGGTCAATGACCGCTTCGACTTTTCTCCGGTCCAAGGTACGAAGCCCTTCCTCTTCCAGGAACGCCGGAATGTACTTGGTATGAACGCTGATCTGCTCCGCCGCGGCGGAACCGCGTTCGCGACGGAACCTTTCGATGAAGGTTCCGATGCGTTCCTCGACACCGTAGTAGATGTCGCCGCAGTCGAAGGAAGTGATTCCGGCATCAACGTGGGCGCTCATGTGGGCATACATATCATCGGAGCCGCCAAGGGATGTGCTGTGGTCATCGGCGAGTTGCCAGTTGCCCTTGATGATCCTGGAGGTATCAAAGTCAGGGCGGAGCTGTACGCGAGGAACGTTCATTTACTTCTCCTTAGTGGTGCGAGAGTCTGTTCGCTGTGGCGGTAGGAGCGGCGGGTGCCTTGGCTGATGCGGAACACTCCTCCGCAGTTTGGGTCGGGGCAGGCGATGTCGGTGTCCGTCGCCATCCAGTCGTTGGGATGGAGTTCTCTCGCTTTCGCTGCCAACAGCGGCAGCAGAGCTGCCAGCGGGAAAATAGGGAAGGGCTTCCCGGTTGGGAAATTAAGCAGGTCATCGTCGGTCACGGTGAAGTAATCGCCTTCGTCGTGGCGGCAGACCATGGGGCGGCCGTCAGCGGAACGAAGCACGTCAACCCGTAAGTCGTGAAGGAAGAATTCATCGTCAAACTGCATTGGGAAATCCTTGGGGTCATAAGGGTCAAGGGACGCGGGCCCGAGGGAAGGGGTCTAACAGCTCGCGTCTAGGTCATGCGACCTAGGCGGGTAGATGAAATGCTAGAGTCATCGGGTAACGCAGGTCAACGGTTTTTCCCAAGTAACCGAAAAATGGCACAAGAACCTGTGGACGAAGACGGGCAGCCGCCCTGGAGATATGGAGACATCGTGACAGCCAACGACCTCGTCGGAACAGTGGCCGCCCGCGAGCCTGGGGTTCAGGAAAACGGCCGCAAGGAAGCCATCGTCCAGGCGGCCCGCAGCTTGTTTGTCAGTGAGGGCTACTCCGCTTTCAGTATGCGCAGTGTGGCGAAATCGCAGGGAATCAGCCTCGGCCACCTTCAGCACTTCTTCCACACCAAGACGGATCTCCTGTGGGCAATTCTCGAGTACACCACGGAGACGTACGTCAGGGCTTACGAATCGTTCATCCGGTCCCTGCCTGACAGCCCGGAAGAAAGGTTCAGGGGAGTTGTCCAGTACCTCCTCGATGACGTCAGGAATGCCGAGGTGACTGCGTTCTTCGTGGAGTGGTGGCCGGTCACGTTAAGGGACGCGTCCGCCCGGGAGCTGTTGCGCCGACTATACAAGCGAAACATGGATGACTTTTCGCGCTTTATAGGGGATGCGCGGCCCGACCTTGCCCCGTGGAAAGTGCAATCGCTGGCCCTGCAGGTTATGGCGTTGATCGACGGCATTCTCATCTACTGCCACACCGAGTCCCCCTCGGATGCTGAGTTCTCCCGGGTGACCGAAGAGGTCGCGGCCACTATCAACACGCTGGTTGGAATCGGCACGTAGGCTTAGCGACGCCAGGGAGCGTATGCATCCACGTCGGCCGCAGTGGCTGGCCCCATCGGCGAAGCCCGTGGGTATCGCGTGCACTCTCGAATCTGTGTCCCGGTACCTGGGCGGCCTGGCGCAACGCGTTCGGGCCGGGTCGTTCAATTAGGGGTGTACCGGTCTTCTTAGGCGCGCAACGAGTGTGGCGGCAAGCATCGCACTGACCAGTTCAAGCCCGATGATGAACAGCAGCTGGGAAGCTCCGGACGGATCAGATCCGGGTCTCACTGGAGTTCCAGCATGGGAGTGTCCGCCCGCCGAGCCAAGCAGCAGTACTGCGTGCAGGGCAACCATGGCCAGCGCAGCAGCGGTCACCTTGTGGAGAGCCTTTACTCTGCTATGACGCCAGATGTGGATTGAGCAGGGCAAGCAAACGGCGGCCATACCTACCATAAGTAAGCTCAGCCAGGCACCGTGGTGACCGGAGCCGGCTATCCATAGGTGGATCAGGCAGGAGAAGGCGGTAAAAACCGCACACGTACGCGGGTGCAAAACGGGCCCGCTGGCGCGGGCCCGTTTTGTTGCTTTCATAAGCGGTGAGTCCTAGTTGTGGCAGCTGCCGGAGCCGCTGTGTCCTGCTTCAGTACCGGTATGGCAGGCCGAAGCCGCGTTGGGGTTGGCGGGGACGTCCAGGACGGGGCTGCGGTCGAAGAAGCCCTCGGGCCGCAGTTTGAAGCCCACGGTGTCCACGGGCATGATGGGCCAGTCCTCGACGCGGGGGAAGTGGGTCAGGCCGAAGGTGTGCCACACCACGATGTCCTGGCCGTCGATGTCGCGGTCCTGCGCCACGTACGCGGGCAGCCCGGCGCCGCCGGAGTGCTGGTTGACGAAGTCACCGGTGGGGTAGCGCTCCTCCTCGGCATAGCGGGTGACCCACAGGTCCTTGGTGGCGAACGCCGCCCGCCGGGCGATCGAGGAGTCCGGGTCCGCCAGCAGCGTGGGCTGGTTGTGGGCGTGCAGCTTGTAGCCCACCGGCTCCCCCAGCCGGTTCCGGGATTCAGGGTTGGAGATGATCCAGGTCCTGCCCGCGCGGGCGTCGGCTTCACGGACGGCCTCCGATTCCCGGGCCAGGACGGTGCGCTTGCGGGAGAAGGCGTTGCCCCGTTCGTTGCCCGGGCCCATGGCCTGGCGCACCACGTCCTCCTCCTCCACCCGGTTGGTGAAGCCGTCCACGGCCATGTCCAGCCGGGCACTGAAGAGGTGCTGATGGAACGGGGCGCCCAGGCCCGGGGCGAGCTGGGAGATGTTGTCCGAGCCGCCCCCGGGGAACGCGGAGGTGAAGACGACGCCCGTAGCCTTCGCCTCGAATTCGATGGTGCCGTCCAGGTAGAGGTACCAGTAGAAGCCGTAGTCGTAGTTGCCGATGGTGGTGAAGAAGGAGATCACCAGGCGGCGGTTGCGGCGGGTGTAGTTGATCCCCGTGTACATGTCGGAGTGCTTGGAGAGGATGCTCCAGTCCTCCTCGTGCATGCAGATACCGTTCCGGATCTCCCGCGGGTTGCCGAACGCGTCACTGACCACCGGGCTCAGGTAGGTGATCTCGCCCAGGCAGTCGCAGCCCAGCTCGAGCGAGTTGGCGTACTGGCCCACCAGGTATTCGCCGGTGTCGAAGTAGTTCTGCCAGGACCGGATGGGTGACGGGTCACCGTACGGGACCACCATTTCAGCAATCGAGGCGCGGTTGATGATGGGCCGCTTCCGGTCCCCGTCCTGGAACGCCAAGTTGTGGAGGACGATTCCCTCGCGTGCGTCGAATCCGACGTCCAGGCTCCACTTTTCCCACTCCACGTGGTTGCCGCCGGTCACGGTGAAGCTGGGCCCCTCCGGCTGGGTGATGCTGATGGGCTTCTGGGTGTCGCGGAGGGGCCCGGTCAGCTCCGGATCCGTGTAGTTGCCGTGCTCGGCGGGGATGGGCATGACGCCGAGGTCGATCACCTGGGTGACTTCCTTGCTGACCACATCCACATAGGCCACGAGCCCGTCCACAGGGTGCGCCCAGGCGCTGTCCTCCGGGAACTCCTGGACGAAGGCCAGGCCGCGCAGGATCCGGCGGCCCTTCTCCTCCGCATACTCAAAGACGCCGGCGGACAGCGGAGCCACCCGGACCTTTTCGACCTCGAGGCCGCGGTCAGCCAGCGCCTTCAGCCACCGTTCATCCTTAGCCAAGAGGTCCTCGACCAGCCCGAACTCCTCCTCGAGCACGGGAAGTTCGCCGGTTCGGGAGGTGTCCAGCACGATCGCGGACTCAACCTGCCGCTTCGTGGTGGAGACAACGACGTCATGCGGGGTCCCGCCGGTGATGTCGTGAACGAAAACACGGAATCGACGTTCAGCGTCGCCCTCAGTTACTCCACGCGGAGGTTCCAACAGGCCAAGGTAAGCGATCCGGTGGTGGGGCTCAAGGTGGCCTGCGGCTTGAAGGATGGAACGCACTTCAATAATCTCCGGCGCCGTCGCCAGTTGAAATGCAGATGCAGTATCAGTTGGTGCAAGAGTCATTGGGAAACCTTTGTCCAGGCCGTCACCGGCCAGCGGCTTTTTTCTATGGGTGTAGAGATTACGGCTATGTGGCACACAATCGTCATAAGGGAACCTTTATTCGCCACGTGTCGAAAAAAGGGTGACATGACCACACCCCGATGCCTACTCTGTGTGTTACGTCACGACCAGAACGGACCACTCCGCTCGGTCACTCCTCCGCAAGATCCCCAGAGCCCAGCTCACTGTGAATCTTCGACCTCATCATTTCTAAGGAAAACCATGAACCAAAGTGGAACCGTCACCGCCCCTGCTTCGGCAACGACACGCACCATCTACAGCCCATCCACGGGCGAGCCGGTTGGAGAGGCTCCGGTCCATACCGTTGACGACCTGGAAAAGGCGATTGCGGCGGCATCCGCGGCGCAACCCGCCTGGGCAGCATTGAGCCATGAAGAGCGGTCGGCTGCCTTAAACCGCGCCGCTGATGCGGTAGAGCGGTCGGCCGAGGAACTGGCGCAGTTGCTCTCCCGCGAGCAGGGCAAGCCGTTGAATGGCCCCAACGCCCGCTTTGAAGTGAGCGGTTGCGCCGGCTGGCTCCGCGCTACGGCAGCCACTCCCCTGCACCCCGAGACCATCATCGATGATGGTGAAATAAAGGCTGAGCTGCACTACCGTCCCATCGGCCTGGTCGGAGCCATTGGACCGTGGAACTGGCCAATGATGATTACCGTGTGGCAGATCGCGCCAGCACTCCGCATGGGCAACGCCGTTGTAGTCAAGCCCTCTGAGTACACTCCTCTGAGTGTTTTGGCCCTGATCAAGGTCATCAATCAGGAGCTCCCGGAAGGCCTCCTGACGGTCATCTCGGGAGGTCGGGATGTCGGTGCACGTCTGGCAGAACATCCTGCCATCGGCAAGGTCATGTTCACCGGGTCCACAGCAACGGGAAAGGCGATTATTAAGTCTTCTGCCGACACCGTAAAGCGGCTCACCCTGGAGCTCGGAGGCAACGACGCAGGCATCGTACTGCCGGACGCCGATCCGAAAGCCATTGCCGAAGGTCTCTTCTGGGGCGCCTTCCTCAACACGGGCCAGACCTGTGCGGCGCTCAAGCGCCTCTACGTGCACACCGACATCTACGACGCTGTCTGCGAAGCTCTCACCGCCGTCGCCGCGGCTATGCCCATGGGCGATGGTCTCGATGAGAATAATGTCCTCGGACCGCTGCAGAACCGGCAGCAGTTCGACATCGTCTCCCGCCTCGTCGAAGCCGCCAAAGAATCTGGTGCAAAGGTCCTGCTGGGCGGAAACCCGAAGGCAGACCAACCCGGTAATTTCTACCCCACGACAATCGTCGCTGACATCGACAACGACAACCCCCTCGTCGCCGAAGAACAGTTTGGCCCGGCGCTCCCCATCATCCGATACAACACAGTCGAAGAAGCCATCGCGCACGCGAATGGCCTCGAAGTCGGGCTGGGAGCCTCTGTCTGGTCCGCTGATCCTGCCGCTGCGCGTGACGTAGCCATGCGGCTCGAAGCAGGCACTGTATGGATCAACTCCCACGGCATGGTCAACCCCCTCATCCCCTTCGGCGGCTCCAAGCAGTCCGGATATGGCCTCGAATTCGGTCTTGAAGGCCTCAAAGCGCTTGGTGTGCCGCAGGTAATCAACGGCTAATGGCCCCTGGCATTCTGCCTGCCCTGCTGGCTCCGAGAGGGGTCAAGCAACACATTTAACATCATCGCCGGGGAACCTCCATGTCTCACTCATCGCCTCCCGGACAGACCAACTTGGAGTCCGCGGTACCAATCCGTGGGCGAACCAGTTGGTAGAGGACGCAGCAAGGGCCATGAGGCCCTGCCCGGCTCTGCCATCTTAGAGCCAGACACGGCCGACGGGTCTCCGGGGGCCGGTGACGCTGAAGGCTTATCCACCGACCTGACTGGCGACCTCCGGGGTGAATCGGCGTGCTCATCGGCGCGCACAACGATGTTCCGTGCGCGGAGGGCTCAGCCAAGGAGCCCTTCTGCTCCGGCATGAAGACGAAAAGCAAAACCCAACTGCATAGATGCGCGCCAGCACCACGAAGATAGGTAGAAACGCGGTGACGTACATGCCAGCTATTCTGGAGGCGGATGCCTGAGTGTCGTTAGCAACATGTTTCCTCCCTCCTACACGTCGGAGAGGTAAGTTTTTGCGATGGTGTTCAGGGATTTAGGACTCAGGGCGGGTCCGTGTCCTGGGAAGACCGCACTTACTTCGAGGCGTGCTAAAAGGTTCAT
>NZ_JARVSH010000021.1:0-28666 GCF_030209295.1 Pseudarthrobacter sp. lyk4-40-TYG-27 | reverse complement strand
GACGGAAGAATCAACTAAATGCCAACCGCGGATCCACCGAAAATCGGACAGTCCCGGCCAGTCCAACTTTCGGGGACCAGTTCAGGGTTGCCTGGGACCGCTTCCTTTTTGTGCCTCCGGGAGGAGTCGTTGCGTGTGGTCAGCGTGTCGTTGGCGACTGCGGGTGTTTAGTGTTTGCTGCCTTGGATGAGGCCGGCAAGAGCGTGTAGAAATCAGGGGCTGGCCGGATGTGTGCTGGTGGCCAGGGACCAGCACCAGCCGGAGAGTTCGCGGGCGATGGCGACGTTGGCGATGACCGGGCGCTTGCGGCGTTCGAGGTAGCTGAGCCAGCGTTCGTGCAGGTGCCGGTTGCCGGCGTGGCCGCGGGTTCGTGCTTCGGAGGTGGCTTCTTCCCAGCGGACCGCATGAGCCGGGAGGGGTTGTTATAGGGCCTGCGGTGGTGCCAGGCGGCCTCAACGAGCAGGCGGCGGGCGTGGCTGTTGCCTGTTTTCGTGATGGACCCCTGGGATCGGGATTGTCCGGAAAAATGCTCAGTTGGGACCAGGCCGAGGTAAGCGCCGATTGTGGAGCCGGTGAACCGGTCCCAGTCGCCGATCTCCACGGCCAGTCCAAACGCGGTCACCGTGGAGACGCCGCGCAGGCACTGCAGCGATCTGACCCCCGGGGTGTATTCGCTCGCATAGGCCATCGCGGTGATCGCTTGATCGAGGCGGACACGTCGGTCCGAGATCTCATGCATCGCCTCAAGGGAGGACTCGTAGGTCAGCTGCCGGGCCGGGTTCTCGAAGCGCTGGCGCGCCAGCCAGAATTCGTGGGTGCCGGTCCAGGCTCGGCCGCGGAATAAACGATGCCATGGCGCAACAGCGGTATGGAAATCCGGTGCCGGGAACGCATCAGATCGCCGCGAACGTCTTCGCGGGAACGGACTAGATCCCGCGCAGCCTCCTGGTCCGCTGATGGAATTCTTACCCCGAGTGATTTCACCCAGCTTCAGCAGCCGGGCCAGATGCACCGCATCCCTCGCGTCGGTTTTTACCCGGTCCCCGGACGGGCGCTGGAGCTTCGACGGTGCCGCGACCACGGTGTCGATCCCGGCAGCAAGCAGGAACCTGGCCAGGCCAAACCCCGTCGGGCCTGCCTCGTAAACGACTCTGACCGGCGATGGAGGGAGAGAATCCAAGCAAGAAGCTCACCATGATCCGGACGGGATTGGATCGATGCCCACTAGTCAACGCCGCAATGGACATCCACACCGACGACCCTGCATTCGGGTACCGTTTCATCGCCGACGAGCTCCGGAGAAGGGAATCACAGCAAGTGAGAACAGAGTCCAGCGCTTATGCAGGGACCACGGTATCTGGTCCGTGTTCTCCAAGAAGCGGGGCCTGAACCGGAAGCCCGGGCCGCCGGTCCATGACGACCTGGTGGAGCGGGACTTCACCGCTGCCTCACCGAACGAGCTGTGTCTAACCGACATCACCGAACACCCTACCGCTGAGGGCAAGCTCTACCTGTGCGCTGTGAAGGACGTCTACTCCGGCAGGATCGTCGGGTACTCGATGGATGCTTTTGCGCCGGGCTGCCAAGTAGTTCAACGTTTCTGACCCCACGGCTGCGCGGGTCCCGCCGCACCCGGATCTGGGCGAAAACGGCCTGGTAGGAGCCGAACTTTGACCCGCCCGCACGCGCCCGGATCAGCACTGGTAGGCGCGTGCTCGGACTGCGCGTGTTCAGGCTTTGAGATCCAAACCACCTGCATCTGAAGACCTTCACGGTCCACCACGCCCCCCTTAAGGCCTCATCGCCGGCAGCAGCTGCCCGCCGCTGAGGTTGCAAGCCCTTTCCTTCACTGCCCCAATCCCTGAACGAAGGACTCGGCCAAACCCCTGGGCCAGCTGAGCCCTCACGGACCGATTTGAGCCCAGCACCCGGCACACACACACCCGCCTCCCCGGATTCCCGACCTTGGCCCGCCACCAGCGGAGAGAACGCCTACCGTTCACTCTTGTTGCGGTTCCTTGTCCTAGCACCGCGTTTTTCCGCCCCGTGCAATTTCTACTGAACTTTGTTCTTTTCTGCCTTGCTTTGCAACTATCCAAGGCAGGGTGAAGGCTGATTTTTCTGTAGGCAGCTTCGGTCGATACCGACCTGCGCGAGGATTGTGAGACTGTGACCGGCCGTTAGGCGTTGAGGGCCTCGCCTGATGGACGGACAAGGGGTCTAGGCGGTCAAGGCGTCAATCTCGCCGGCGTGCTCAGAGAGCCCAGGGAACAAATCTGAGATCACCTATCGGTCAAGTGTCGAATTACGTTGTGCGTGACGGTAGAGACCTTGTTTGGCCCCGGCGTCAATAGGCAACTCGACCAGCTAATCGACCCAGCGGCAAAAACTGCACCTCTGCCGTTCCGCGGTGGTATGAAGGTCAGGTCGCAACGGTTCTCGGGAAATTCTCCCGTCCAGTGGCCTTCCAGGACCGTGTAGTCAGTGACGGCCGGTTCGAAGACTGCGGTAGCGAGTTGAACAGTCTCGCGCGGAGTGCCGAAACCTTCCGACATTCGATCGAATTCAAAGCCCGCCGGCCCGCCCATGACCGCACCTGGCGTGTCGATTTCGTCCCCGTCGACGCCCTCGAAGATCCAGTCGACTGCGGCGTCTCGGCTTGCGGCCGTTCTACGAAGCCCCCTGCCCTTTTCGAAGGAGACACCGCCTGTCCCTACCCCGAACAGGCGGTGCGGCGATCGGTTGTGCTGCAGCCATTGCCCCCCGAACTCCCCCGTGGCGGCGTGGTACGTCTCACCGGGCGGAGTCTTCCAATGGGTGGCGCCAGCCTGTCCCCGACGCAACTCCATGACGTGCTGGCTGTCCGGATAGGTTGTGACAACTGCATGGAATCCGTTGCCGCCCAGGTACATCAGGTTTCCGCCGCGGGCAGTGAAGGCATCGAGCGCATTCAGCTCGGGACCGCTGACGTACTCCGGATGACTCCCGGTCATCACGAGCCGATACCCCATGAGCAGCGCAGCTCCCTCAATGTGCAGATCGTGGTCCGTGATCAGGTCGACCTCGATGCCCTCCTGGTCGAGCCAATCCAGGATGATCACGTCCGCACTGAGCTGGTGTGGTCCCCCAATATAGGGATGATGGTAGTCGGCTCGGAAGTTCACGATCGGTCGCAGCCAGGACGAGTGCGTACAACCGGTACCGTCGAGGTGACGGTCGTAGCAGCTGAGTAAGCCCTGTTCCCATGCCCACCGTTCCGGGGCCTGAACGATCTTTTCCGCAGACCCGCCCAAGCGAGATTCGACATCGGGAAGATCCCACCAGTGCCGTTCATTGCCGTAGGCAAGGTAGCTGAAAGTCGGTACGAGAAACGCGATTCGATTCCGTGCCCGTCCGGGCGCCGGGGTGACGAAAAATGGAATGTGGTCGGTGCCTCCACTACCGGTGACCTCCAGGGCGTATGCACCGCTGCTTAGATCGTCCGGGATCGTCCACCGACAGCTTGGTATCCATCCGGCGTCTGTCATATCGTCGCTGTGGAACGCGACGGCATCGTAGTGCTCGGCGCCGAGGCGCGGGTCCTGGAACGAGCCGTCCCACTTGGGTCCGGTCACCGCCCGTCTCGGGTGCTGCATCAGCAGCAGATCCTGACCTCGTCCACTGGTATCGCGAACGACCTTCCTTCCAGGGTCGGAATGGAACGACCAAGACGCCACCAGCCCGGAGATTCGCGAACGGAGAGAGACTGCGCTGAGTTTAGCGTCGACGCACCCCTCGCTGGAGGTCGACCCCATGGCCCACCCTGAGAG
Organism: Pseudarthrobacter sp. lyk4-40-TYG-27; assembly: GCF_030209295.1. Lineage (NCBI taxonomy): Bacteria > Bacillati > Actinomycetota > Actinomycetes > Micrococcales > Micrococcaceae > Pseudarthrobacter > Pseudarthrobacter sp. lyk4-40-TYG-27. Next base: position 24,857 of record NZ_JARVSH010000021.1, on the reverse strand, counting down.
CCGCAGCTCTCCAGAATCGACCGACGTCGCCCCCGCCGCCTCAACGCTCACCCGCAACTCCGGTTTGCCTCCGGGACTCTTCAACGTCAGGCTCATTGTCCTACCCCTGACATTGTCCGAACCTCCACCTGGGAGCGTGAACTCGAGCCAATACCATACGTTGCACTCCAACATTCGCTCGATGACCACAACCTGCTCGTCCCACCGGCAAACCAGCTGTCCACCTTCCACAAACAGCCCGCGCTCCGGCCCGAAGGTGACAACACCCCGCCGATCGGGGACGATACGTGTCAGCAGTAGGGAGAGCGTCACGTCGAGATCGGCGGGCCATTCCCCCGCGGGTTGCACCAATCGCGCACTGCTACCTAACTGCAACGGTTGCACTGCGGTAATCAGCGCTATGTCGGACAAGCTGTCGACTTCCTCGAACAGATCCGTTCTCCTGTGTAGCCGAACGATGCGCGCCGTGGCATCGTCGCTGGAGCTCACGAAAAAGGAGATGTCCTCGCCAGGTTTCACACTCATTCGATCGGCATATCCAGTTACCTCAAGCACGTTAGCTCATTTCTTCGCAGTGGACGAGAACTATAGTGAGGGAATGATACTAGGTCGGATGACCTAGTATCGTCAAGTGGCCGCCGCGGCTTGCTTTCTCCGACCACGCAGGGAGCGATGCCCAAACACAACATGAAGGGTGTTGCGGAGCCCGTCATTCGTGCACGAACGAGATACCACCACCACTAGCGCGGGCAGAAAGTCCATTGGAAAGCAACCGCCATGCGACCTTTTGGTACTGGCAGAAAGTCTGCACGCCTGGTGTATAAGGCTCGCCCGGGGACATTTTCCCGACTGATCGCGGGCATTCACGGCCTCCGCGCGCTATCGGGTAACCCAAGAGCGAGGCTTTCTTTGGCTGTGATTTTGCGGGCTCTGTGGCGGAATGCCCTCGCAAAGGCGAACCAGCAGGCGACCGTGTTCTTGCGCGGCAACTTCCCGGCACGTGACCTAGCTGTAATTCCCAAGGGACGTTGTGAACAGCGTGGCGTGATGTAAAGGGCGAGGGCCTCCGATATCGACTTTGGGTTACCACACTCATCTCGATCGCCAGGAGGCACTCGTATCTTACATTACCCATGCTAACGCCGACCTGACACCCAAGGCCAAGGGAAAGCTCGCCCGGCTGGTCATTGAGCAGGGCTGGACCTTGCGCCGGGCCGCGGAGCGGTTCCAGTGCTCGCCGGCAACGGTCAAGAAGTGGGTGGGCCGGTACCGGCTTCATGAGAGGGCGGAATGGCGGATGCCTCATCGCGGCCGCGACGTAGTCCGAATCGGACACCCGTGCACACGGAGCGGCGGATCGTGGCGCTGCGCTTCAGCCGGCGGTGGGGACCACACCGGATAGCGGCCCACCTACACCTGGCCCGTTCCACCGTGGGCAAGGTTCTGGTGCCCAGCTTGCGGGCGATACTCTGGCTGGGCAGACCTTCGATAACAAAGCGCCAATATCTCCCGCTCCCGTGGAGTGAGGGCTTCGATGCGCTTTTCTATTTCACGCCGCCCGCGGTTCGCTTCGAAGCGTTCCTGGGCCAGGTCCAGATCTCCTGCACGACGTCCAGCATGTGCTGGGGATCGTACGGCTTCTCCAGAAAATTAACCGCTCCCTGCCTCAAAGCTTTCACCGACATCCTGATATCGCCGTGAGCCGAGACAAAAATAATTGGAATCGGGGAGGCGATCCGATTCAGCGTTTCCTGAAGCTGGAAGCCGCCCGCCTTGGGCATCCTGACATCCAGGACCAGGCACGCTGGCAGGTCTTGGTCGTAGCCGGCCAGAAACGACGCCACGTCGTAGTAGCTGTGGGACGGGATGCTGACGGATTCCAAAAGCCACGCCAGCGATTTACACAACTCTTCATCATCATCAGCGATGTAAACGAGCGGTTCGGGTGAATTCATGCTTCTACTGACTAAGGCCTAGGCGGGGTACTCGACGATATCCGGCCCCGCAGATGTAAGTCAATCGACGCCGCCTAAAGAAACTACTTATCCCACTAAAGACAACTCTGAATTGAGGTGGGACTACTCGCAATACCTTTTAGGCCCGCTCCTCAATAGATTCTAACCACAAGAATTCGCTAAATGACCAGCGGGATCGGTCGCGACAATGGGAGAATTAAAATGACTGAGCTAACGCAAATTCAGAAGGAATTCCGGTCCGCCATGGCACACCTGCCGGCCGCCGTAAATGTCGTGACAACGGCTGGTCCCCACGGTCGGGTCGGCATTACGGTCAGCGCCGTGTGCTCGATGACGGACGCCCCTCCTACCGTTCTCGTCTGCGTGAACCAGAACAGCGCCACGCACGACATCTTCAACAACAACGGCCAAATCTGCATCAACGTTCTCAGCGGGGAACATGAAGAGCTGGCGCGTCACTTTTCAGGGGCGACCCGTGTTCCCATGGAGGAGCGGTTCGGCTGGGATATTTGGGAAAAGGGCGATGACCAAGTGCCCGTGCTCCGTGACGCCCTCGTGAAGATTGTAGGCAGGATCAGCGGACGCACCACCCAAGGCTCACATTCAGTCATTTTTGTTCAGGTGGACCGTGTCGAAGTACAGGAGGACCGTGACAGCCTCATCTACTTCAAAAGGCAGTTTCGTCGTCTTTCCGTCACGCCCGAACTCGTCGCCTGATGGGTCTTCGTGACCTTTCGGCAGCGCTCCACGAAGGGCTGATCACGCCTACAAGGGCTGTTGAAGCGGTCCTGCAGCGCATCGAGGAAACCGAACCGAGCATCAACGCCTGGGTGCACGTGGACGCTGAGGGAGCTCTGGCCACAGCCAGGCGACTTGAGGAGTCGGCCGATCCTCGCGGGCCCCTCTGGGGAGTGCCTGTCGCCGTCAAGGACCTCATAGACGTTGCCGGAATGCCCACACGGTGCGGAAGCAGCTTGAGGGACGACACCCCGGCCCCGCGTGATGCGGAGTGTGTCCGCCTCCTGCGCGAGGCCGGCGCGGTCGTCATCGGCAAGACCGTGACCACCGAGTTCGGCTACTTCAAGCCCGGCCCCACACGGAATCCCGCCAACCTGGCGCACACTCCCGGGGGATCCTCCAGTGGATCTGCGGCCGCAGTGGCCGCCGACGTGGTGCCTCTCGCACTCGGCACTCAAACCGCCGGATCCCTGACTCGGCCAGCAGCTTTCTGCTGCGCGGCTGGATTCGTAACCCCCACCGGCACCTTCTCCCTTGAAGGCGTCACAGGGCTCAGTCACTCACTCGATACCCTCGGTTTCCTGGCCCCGCACGTTGCCGACCTCCACCTCGTTTGGGACATCCTCACCCATCAGCCGGCCAAGGTGCTGCAGGCAGGAACAGACGAACCCGTCCGCATCCTGCTGTGGAACGGCAGCGGCCTGGGGGACGTCAGCCCTGCCATGGACGCCGCGGTCGGGTTTGCAGCTGACACCCTCATTGCCGGCGGCGCAGCCGTTAATGATTGGCAGCAGCACGATCTCATCCAACAGCTGTGCGAAGCCCACGCAGACGTCATGGCCTATGAGGCAGCTGAGGAACGCGCCGCAGAACTTGAGCGCACCTCCGAACTAAGCCCCCCGCTGGTGGAGCTTCTCACAACAGGCCAACGCTGCACGCCGGAAGAATACGCAGCCGCCCAGCAAACAATCGCTTCCCTCCGTCAGGAAGTCCTTTCGTTGCTAGCGACCCATGACGCCGTTCTGGGCCCGGCCGCACTTGGAGCTGCCCCGGCCGGCATCGAAGCAACAGGATCACCAGTGCTCAGCAGGCCTTGGCAAGCCTTGGGATTCGCGGCCATCACCATCCCCGGTCTCCGGGATGAATTCGGCATGCCCCTGGGCATCCAACTCATAGGTATCCCCGGCCAGGAAGAACGACTCTTCACTATTGCCGAACAGGTTGAAGAAACCATCGCCGCCCGCACCCCCACCTTTCCAACCGCTAGGTATAAACCATGTCCTCAACACACGTAACCCCGGCGCCAGGATCCCTGGCCGAGGCGGTCGCCCAACGCAGAATGAACACACGCGCGTGGGTCATCACCACTCTGTTGATCCTCTTCCAAGTCATCGCCTTCGCAGACAAGGCCGTCCTCGGCCTGGTTGCACAACAAGCCATCCCGGAACTGGGCATCAGCACTGTCGAATTCGGCTTCATCGGCAGTGCCTTCTTCTTCCTCTACGCGATCTTCTCCGTGCTGATCGGCCTATGGGCCGGCAGGGCGCCGATCAAGTGGTTTCTGCTGGCCATGGGCCTAAGCTGGGCAGCGCTGCAGTTCCCCATGCTCTTTGGCGGAGGCGCCGCCATCCTGCTCGTCACCCGCATCCTGCGCGGGGGTGCCGAGGGGCCGGCCACGGCGATGTCGCTGTCCTCCGCACATTTCTGGTTCCGCCCCGCAGACAGAACGCTGCCGAGCAACCTGATCGCCGTCGGGTCAACGCTCGGACCCGTCATAGCTGCTCCCGCACTGGCCGCCATCATCATTTCCTTCGGCTGGAGATGGGCCTTCGGCGCTCTCGGGGTCGTAGGCGCAGTATGGGTGATGGCGTGGTTCCTTCTAGGTGCAGACGGGCCCTTCGGGGCGAAATTCGCAACGAAGGACAAGCAAACACCCACCAGGAACCGGCAGGCCCCCGAATCGCTGGCAGCGGAAGAAACGGCACCAGAGAATGACCGGCTTGCTGCCTTCGACTCCCAGCACAAGGTGCCATTGCGCGCCATACTCCTCAGCGGCTCCTTCGTCATCGCCGTCTTCGCCGGGTTCACTAACTTCTGGACCCAGGGATTCCTCACAACGTGGTCGCCGAAGTAGCTGTCCGGGGTCGTAAATCTCTCGCCGGAACTCGTCGCACTCTTCTCTTCCTTTCCTTGGCTGTTCGGGGCTGTAGTGCTTCTCGTCCTCGGCGTTCTCGGCCGGCGACTGATGAGACGCGGTCATAGTGTCCACAAGGCGGTCGGTGTCCCGTTCGGCATCTCCCTTGCCATAGCCGGCATAAGTTTCCTGTTGCTCCCGGCCACAAGCGGAACCACTTCGGTGGTGCTGCTGACAGTCGCAGCCGGATGCAGTGTCATCTACCCGATGGCACCCAGCGCAATGGCGGATGCGGTGGACCGAAACAGCGGCCGGTCCTGATGGCAGTCCTTGGAGACATCGCATCCATTGGCGCGATAGTGTCTCCCACCGCCGTCGGGCTGTTCATGGACTCGGCCGGTTATCGTACCCCCGCCCTAGGCACCAAGGACACGGCCGACATGATCATGAACATGACCAGCGGCGTTCACCAGTCATTCATCGTTGCCGGCGCGCTGCTCTTCGCAGCGGGGGTCCTCGCAGTGTTCTTCCTGAACCCCGACAGGACGGCGGCCCACCTGCAAGCTAAATTCCCGGCCACGGTCCAAGAAGCCAGCGGCACGCCATAACCGCAGGGACGCTACTGAAAAGGCGGCGGTCCTGTCCGGAGTTACCGGACGGGACCGCCGCCTCGTTACGTCCACCGCCCGGTGATCAGTCGCTCATCGGCAGAGGGGGCTACGCCCAGGACGCATCAGCGGTCCAGAACTCAAGCCCGTTCTCGCTGAAGCCGTGCTTCCACTCAGAGGTTCTCCGCAGCTGCGGCTCCACTCTGGCAGTAACAGCGTCAGCTGCTTCCGGCCCATCCTCCTCCACCTGCCAGTGGACCCAGTTGACCTCCAGATCATTCTCATCATGGACAAACAGATCGACGTGGTGCCAGCCATAGCCAAACGTGTCCGTGTAGCACGTCAGGAACATGCGGTCATGATTCTTGGGGTACGCCATGGAAGCTCTCCTTTCACGTTGTTTGTCAGCAGGCTATTGGGGATTTCCTTACCTCGAAAGGGGATGAATCTTTACCGCAGGCCGTGTTTTATCGTCTTTTCCGCGATCGGAAAGCGCCAGAGGATATAGATAGGCGGCGGCATCCGGCTGGAAGAGACGGGATACCGCCGCACCAATCCACTTTTCCCTATTGTTGAAGGCACGCCCACGTGAAGATTGATCGCATCGAGGCTATTCCCTACTCGATCCCTTACGTCAAACCCCTGAAATTCGCCAGCGGGGAAGTAGCGGAGGCCGAACACGTCCTTATCCGCGTCCACACAAGCGATGGCGTAGTCGGGATCGCTGACGCCCCGCCCCGTCCCTTCACCTACGGCGAAACGCAAGAGTCGATCATTGCGGTCGTCAACAAAATTTTTGCCCCGGCGATTACGGGCATGGACCCGCTTGACCGGTCCAAAATCCACCAGGTCCTCAACAGGACAATTCATAATCAGGTCGCCAAGGGAAGCCTTGACATTGCGCTCTGGGACATCATCGGTAAAGCCACGTCAACTCCTGTCCATCGTCTCCTGGGCGGACACGACACAGCGATGGACGTAAGCCACATGTTGGGCTTCAAGCCGGCCCAGCGGCTCCTCGAGGAAGCCCTGAACTTCCGCGAAAAATACGGCATCAACACGTTCAAGCTCAAGGTTGGCCGCCGGCCACTGGCCCTGGACGTCGAGGCCTGCCGGGTTCTGCGGGCCGGCCTCGGCTCGGACACGGAACTTTACCTAGACGCAAACCGGGGCTGGACCGCCAACGAGGCCTGGAAGTTCTCCGGCGCACCTCCGAATTGGGGCTGTCTCTCCTCGAAGAGCCCTGTGATGCCAAGGAAGGCATGAGCCGGCGTCGTCTCGTACAGAAGTCCCCCATCCCCGTGGTGGGCGATGAAAGCGTCCCGACGGCCGGTGATGCCTCCCGGGAGCTCCTCTCCGGAGGATGTGACGCCATCAGCATCAAAACGGCACGCAGCGGATTTACCGAAGCCTCACAGATCCTGGGCCTCTGCACGGGCCTCGGCGTGGATGTCGTCATGGGCAACCAAATCGACACACAGATCGGCACCCTCGCCACCGTGAGCTTCGGGGCCGCCCATGAGGCAACCTCACGGCGCGCAGGCGAACTATCCAATTTCCTCGATATGGCTGATGACCTCCTCAGCGTGCCCATCAGCATCACCAACGGGCGCATCACCGTAAGGGACGCTCCCGGGGTCGGGGCTCATATCGACGAAACCAAACTTGAGCACTACCGGCAGGACAAGTAGCCGGGCGCAACCCTCCCCGATTACCACTCACAAAGGAGACCAGTGCTTTACCTGGTACGCATGGACGTCAGCATTCCACCGGACATTCCGGGGGAACAAGCTGCTGCCATCAAACAAGAAGAGAAGGCATATTCGCAGGCGCTCCAGAAGGAAGGGCGCTGGCCCCACCTCTGGCGGGTGGTGGGGGAGTACGCAAACTACTCCGTGTTCGACGTGGACAGTAACGACGAACTCCACGGCATCCTTCAAAACCTTCCGCTCTTCCCCTACATGAAAATCATCGTCACCCCACTGGCCCAACACCCGTCCGCGATCACCGTATCGGGGATCTGAAGCACTACAAGAACCCACCGCCTCATTGATTAGGCGGCCCAAGAAAGGACCATAGCCATGTCTGTCGAAACCACTGCAACCGCCGCCGCCTCAGGCGCCAACGCAACAGAGAAGTTCAGGGCCAACAAAACCGCAGCTGCACAGGTCAGCACGGCGCGTGTCAGCCAGCTCGCATCGCGGGCCATCAAGGCACTCGTGGACACTGTCACCGAAGAAAAAGTGACCTACGACGAGTACAACGCCCTGAAAGCCTGGCTGATCCGTGTTGGAGAAGACGGCGAATGGCCGCTGTTCCTCGACGTCTGGATCGAGCACGCTGTGGAAGAAGTCGTCAACGCCGACCGTGAAGGCAGCAAAGGCACCATCGAAGGGCCCTACTACGTCCCGGGATCCCCAGTACTCCAGTCGCCGGCCACCCTTCCCCAGCGCGAGGACGAGGTAGGAACGCCCCTGCTCTTCCAGGGTCAAGTCACGAGCGTAGACGGCACACCCCTCCCTGGAGCGCACGTCGAAATCTGGCACGCTGACGACGCCGGCTACTACTCACAGTTTGCACCGGGCATCCCCGAATGGAATCTCCGCGGAACCGTCGTTGCCGACGCAGACGGGAACTACCAGATCAATACCCTTCAACCCGCGCCCTACCAGATTCCCACCGACGGCGCCTGCGGCCAGCTCATCACTGCCGCAGGCTGGCACGCCTGGCGCCCCGCCCACCTGCACCTCAAGGTGAGTGCACCCGGACAGCAGCTCATCACCACGCAGCTCTACTTCACCGCCGACGAACACCTGTCTGACGACATCGCCTCGGCAGTCAAGCCGGAGCTGATTCTGGACCCTAGCCCCACCAGCGACGGCAACGGGCGCGAGGTGTCCTACAACTTCGTCCTCGCACCCGAAGAGGCTAAGTAACAACCTCCGGGGCATAATCACACCATGGTTATGCCCCGGACCATACTCCGCCCCGCTCAGCACCCCAACGCCCAGGTACTGCATCTTGGTCCAAGACGCCGAAACCAAGTAAGTCTTCTGGGCCAATTCGGCTGTAGGGGGTTCTCGGCCTCACTCTTGGGGAACCGAACCGCCTCAGACATCCTGACATGAGCGGGATGCAGTCCTGTTACCGCCGCTCGGTAGGTGTTCAATGGTGCCAGAATGCCGCGAACCAATGGAAGGCGCGGATGGATCGGGTGGATTTAGCGGTCGAAGTCCGGGCGGGAATCCCGCTCGAACCCGCTGCCATCCATGCCGGCGAGTGGCAGCGGGGCATGGTGCTGAAGCATTCGGTATTGAGGTACAGCCAGTCCCCATCCGGGAAGTACTCGGGCCCGTCACAGTGCCCGTCGCCGGCCTCCACGTTGCCTGCCGGACCGCCGGCGGCGGGGATGGTCCTCAACCGCCCCGGCCGTGAAGTCCCCGCCTCGATGTCGGCGTACGCCAGACGCCCGCCGTCGGGACTGATGCCGTGCAGGAAATGGAATGACCCGTCATCGTCCGTGATCCGCGTGGCCGCACCGCCCTCAAGCGGTCCGCCGTAGATGTGGCCGTCCTCCCCGGGCATGAACATGGTGCTCCGGTCCGGGGCGAGGACGTGGTCGTTATTGAGAGCCGGGAGGCCCATCAACACGATCCGGGCAAGGGACCCGTCAGCCAGGTCCAGCTTTCACAGGAGGCCGTCCCCGTTCATGATCAATGCCCGGCCATCGAGCGTCCAGTTGGGTGCCTCCAGGAGCGTATTCCCGTATGCCAGTTTCGAGTAGGCCGCTGGCCGATGCAATCCAGACCTCGCACTGCTGGCCCGGCTTCAGGGCAGCATGGCGTGGATCAGTCGTTGCTGCTGAAGGCGGCGTCGAAGCTGGTTTGGGAGGCGGGGAAGTCGTACTTCTTGAGGTTGGCGAGGGCTTCGGGGGCGCCGTGGAGGCGGTCCATGCCGGCGTCTTCCCATTCGATGCTGATGGGGCCGTCGTAGCCGATGGCGGCGAGGGCCCGGAAGGAGGCTTCCCAGGGGACGTCGCCGCGGCCGGCGGAGACGAAGTCCCAGCCGCGGCGGGGGTCGCCCCAGGGCAGGTGGGAGCCCAGGACGGTGTTGCGTCCGGTCTGGCGGACCTTGGTGTCCTTGCAGTCCACGTGGTAGATCCGGTCTTTGAAGTCCCAGATGAAGGAGACGGGGTCTATGCCCTGCCACATCATGTGGGACGGGTCCCAGTTCAGGCCGAACGCTTCGCGGTGACCGATCGCTTCGAGGGTGCGGACGGTGGTCCAGTAGTCGTAGGCGATTTCGGAGGGGTGGACTTCGTGGGCGAAACGGACTCCTTGTTCGTCGAAGACGTCCAGGATCGGGTTCCAGCGGTCGGCGAAGTCCTGGTAGCCGGCGTCGAGGACTTTTTCCGGGACGGGCGGGAACATGGCGACGTACTGCCAGATGGAGGAGCCGGTGAACCCGACGACGGTGTCTACGCCGAGGGCTTTGGCGAGCCGGGCGGTGTGCTTCATTTCCTCGGCGGCGCGCTGGCGGACGCCCTCGGGGTCGCCGTCGCCCCAGACCTTGGACCCGACGATGGCCTGGTGCCGGAAGTCGATGGGGTCATCGCACACGGCCTGGCCTTTGAGGTGGTTGGAGATGGTCCAGACCTTGAGGTTGTATTTGTCCAGGATTTCCAGCTTGGAGTCGACGTAGCCGGGTTCGTCCCAGCGCCAGGCGTCCAGGTGGTCTCCGGAGACGGCGATTTCCAGGCCGTCGTAGCCCCAGCCGGAAGCAAGCTTCGCGACTTCTTCGAAGGGCAGGTCGGCCCACTGGCCGGTGAACAGGGTGAAGGGGCGGGGCATTCTCAGGTTTCCTTAAGTGGTGGCCGGCGTTAGTGGCGGACCACGGTGAGGGTGCTCTTGTTGGCTGCCGATTCCTCCACGGCGTCCAGCACCTGCTGGACCTGAAGTCCTTCTTCGAACGACGGCGAGGGAGCGGTTCCGTCCTTGATGGCGGTGAGGAAGTCGCGGACCTGGTGGGTGAAGGTGTGCTCCCACCCGATGATGTGCCCCTGCGGCCACCACGCCTCGAGGTAGGGGTGGTCCGGTTCGTTGACCAGGATGCGCCGGAAGCCCTGTTCCCGGGCCGGGGCGGTGGCGTCGAGGAAGCCGAGTTCGTTGAGATTCTCCAGGTCGAACGTTAGTGATCCGGCTGTGCCATAGATTTCGATCCGAAGGCTGTTCTTCTGACCGGTTGCCACCCTTGAGGCCTCCAGAGACGCGCCGATATTGCCGGTCAAGCCGAGCGTGGCCCACGCGGCGTCGTCGACCGTTACGTCCTCAAGGCCATCCTGGCCAGCGTCGTCCGTGCTGGGGCGCTGGCCCACGAAAGTCCGCAGTGTCCCTGTTACTTCGGTAATCACCTGCCCGGTCAGATACTGGATTTGGTCGATGGCGTGCGAGGCGATGTCCCCGAGCGCGCCGGACCCCGCGGTTTCCTTCCGCAGCCGCCACGTCATGGGTGCCTGGGCGTCGGCGAGCCAGTCCTGCAGGTACGCTGCACGGACGTGCCGGACGGTCCCGAGCCGGCCTTCGGCGATGAGTTCTTTGGCCAAGGCCAAGGCGGGGACGCGGCGGTAGTTGAAGCCGATCATCGACTGCACGCCCCGGGCCCTGGCTTTGGCGGCAGCTGCGGTCATGAGTTCTGCCTCGGCAAGTGTGTTCGCCAGTGGTTTTTCGACCAGCACGTGCTTGCCGGCCTCCAGTGCGGCGATGGCGATGTCGGCGTGCATCCAGCCCGGGGCGCAGATATCCACGACGTCGATGTCATCCCGGGTGATCACGGTGCGCCAGTCCGTGGCGGATTCCGCCCAGCCGTAGGCGGCCGCGGCTTCAGCCACCGCGGCGGCGTCCCGGCCCACGAGGACCTTTTGCTCGAAGGCCGGCACGTCGAAGAAACTGGCCACGTTCCGCCACGCGTTGGAATGGGCCTTGCCCATGAAGGCGTAACCAATGGCGGCAACACCAAGGGACTTCCTGGCGCCAATGTTGTCCGGAGATTCAGTCATGTGGAAGTCCTATCCCGGCTTCGGCTTTACGGAGCTTGTCGTTGAGTTTCTGGCGTGTGGCACGGCGCACGGCCTGGCGTTGGGGATCGGGAACCGGGGCGGCGAGCAGGAGCCGCTGGGTGTAGCTTGCATCCGGGTTGGCGGTAATCTTTTCCGCCGTCCCGCTTTCGATGATTTCTCCCTTGTACATAACGGCGACGCGGTGGCTGATGTAGCGCACCACGGATAGGTCGTGGGTGATAAAGAGGTAGGAAACCCCGGTGCGTTCCTGGATTTCGATAAACAGGTCCAGGACGCGCGACTGGTTGGACAGGTCCAGTGCGCTGACAGGTTCGTCACAGACGATCAGGCGCGGGTTCCGGCAGAGGGCACGGGCAATGGCGATGCGTTGGCGCTGTCCTCCCGAGAATTCACGTGGCAGGCGGGTGGCCGCGTCTTTTGGTAGGTGGACTTGTTCCAGGAGGTCGGTGACCCGTTTTTCGGCGGCTGATCGTCCGGTACCGGCTGTCATCAACGGTTCGGCGAGGATGTCCAGTACTGTCAGGGCCGGGTTCAGCGAGGTGTAGGGGTCTTGGAAGACCACTTGGATTTCATCGCTGAGTGTCCTGCGTTCCTTGCGGTTCATGGTCGAAATGACCCGGCCGTCGTAGCTGATTGCACCGGCCGTTACGGGAGCCAGGCCCAGCACAGAGCGACCCAAGGTTGTTTTCCCCGAACCGGATTCGCCTACAAGTCCCATGGTCTCGCCGGGCTGGACGTCCAGCGAAATGCCTTTCAGTGCTGTGAAGGCGGGTTTGCGCCAGCCCTTGGCAGGGTATTGGACCGTGACGTCCTCGATGCTCAGCAGGGGGGCATCCGACCCCCTCCGTGACGTGGAGCGGGATTCAACGGTGGAGAGCATGTCAGTTCCCATCAGGCTGTCTGTGCCTTTTTCGGCAGGGTGGAGCCGGGCCGCGCGGTGTCCGGCGCGCTGGTCCTGCGATTTAGAGGAGGACGCGGCTTAGCGTCCTCCAAGGTGGAGGATAGGAGCATCCGAGTGTACGGATCCTGCGGATTAGCGAAGAGCTCGTTGACATCGGCCGCTTCGAGGATCTTTCCGGTGTGCATGACAGCCACGCGGTCGCACAGGTCCGCCACGACCCCGAAGTCGTGGGTCACGAGGATAACGCCCATGTTGCGCTCAACCTGCAGCGAGCGGATCAGGTCAAGGATCTCGGCCTGAACCGTGACGTCCAGGGCGGTGGTGGGTTCGTCGGCAATCAGCAGATCCGGATCGCAGGAAATTGCGCCTGCAATGAGCACACGCTGTGCCATGCCCCCTGAAATTTGGTGTGGGTAAGAGTCATACACCCGGGCCGGATCGTTGATTCCAACACGCTCCAGGAGCACGAGAAGACGGCTTCTTGCTTCCTTGGCTGAGATTCTCAGATGCTGCCGCAGTGGCTCGGCCAGTTGTGATCCGATGCTGAACGCGGGATCGAGGTTGGACATGGGTTCCTGCGGCACGTAAGCGATGCGGCTTCCGCGAAGGCGATTCATTGCACCCCGCGCCAAGCCATTGAGTTCGAGGCCGTCAAAGTGCAGGCGCTCTGCCGACACGCGGGCCTCGGGGGGGAGCAATCCGAGGAGCGAGAATGCCGTCTGGCTCTTGCCGGAGCCGGACTCGCCTACGAGGCCAAGGACCTGGCCGCGGCTCACTGTCAGAGTCACCCCGTCGACGACGGTTCGCCGCCCGCTGTCCACCGGGTAGGTGACCTTCAGATTCTCGACGACCAGCAGGACGTCCTCCGCAACCGCGGAGTAGCCGGCAGGTCCGGGAGCCGATGCCTGGTGCCCTGAGGAGGTGTCGGAGTCGTACTTTGGCTCTGAGCGGCGTCCGGTACGCTTCCGGGAACCGCCCAGGACATCGCGCAGCGAGTTGGCCAGGAGGGCGAGCGATGCGGTGGTCAAGCAGATGATCAGGGCAGGCCACAGAAGCAGCAGCGGAGCCACATAAATGTTCGCGAAAGCGTCATTGAGCATCGCGCCCCAGCTGGCCTCATTGGGGGAGCCCAGTCCCAGGAAGGCGATGCCGGCCTGGACTCCAATGGAAACGCCGAATATCTGCGCGGCCTGAATAATGGAAGGAGCCTGGACGACCGGGAGGATGTGCCGCCCGATGATGCGGACATCGGACAAACCGGACACCCTTGCCGCGTCAACGAAGAGTTCCTCGCGAACGGACACTACCGATGCTCTGACCAAGCGGTAGACGGACGGCGACACGATCAGGCCCAAGACCACCATGGCCACATATGTGCTCTGGGAGACGGCGGCCATAACCACCAGGAGGACGATGATGGCCGGTACCGCCATCATGAAGTTACTCGCCCATGAGAGGAACGCATCAGCCCGGCCGCGGTAGTAGCCACCCAGGAGCCCGGCCGGCAGTCCCACGGCAAACGCAACTCCGACGGCCACCAAGGCCGCGGAAAGGCTTGTCTGTCCGCCGTAGAGTAGACGTGCGAGGACGTCCCGGCCCACCCCGTCTGCGCCGAGCAGGTGCTCCTGGCTGATAGGCGCCAATGTCTGGGCAAGCGATGATTTGACCGGGTCCTGATCGGTGAGCAGCGGGGCCAGCACGCTGATCACGGTGATGATCAGCAGCATGGCGAGGGCGCACACGGCGACGGGATCACGCAAGAGTCGCACAACAACGTGCCGCCTTTTGGGGATGGCCCCGCTTGGGAGGACGGCGGCGGTTCCGGCGATCGGGGGGATAGTCATTCTGCACGCACCTTGGGATTGAGCCAGCCGTAAGCCAGGTCGGCAATGAGATTTACCGTGACCACGATCACCACCATCACGATCACTACGCCGAGTACAACGGGGGCGTCTCCCTGAACAGCGGCCGAGGTCGCGATGCTGCCGATGCCGCGAAGGCCGAAGACCTTTTCGACGATCACCGCGCCTCCAACCAGTCCGATGAACTGCAGGGACAAGACGGTCAGCGCCGGAGGTGCTGCGTTGCGCAGAACGTGCTTATAAATGACCCGCCGGTTGCTGAGTCCGCGGCTGCGCAGCGTCCGGACGAAGTCCAGGCTGAGGACGTCCAGCATGGATCCGCGCAGCTGCTGGGTGGTCGCCGCCGTTGCACCGAAGGCCAGGGCAATCGAGGGCAGGGTTATCGAGCGCAGCCACTCGACCACCGAGCGCTGGAAGGTTACGTAGCCAGTGGCGGGCAACCAGCCGAAGTTGACTGCCACCACCATGGCAAGGATGAGGGCTACCAGGAAGCCGGGGATGGAGTCTGCCAACACTGCGCCGATCTGGATGCTTTTGTCCAACCAGCCAGCACGGACCGCGGCGATCGAACCCAGGACAACGCTGACCATTGCGGACAAGATCAGCGCGCCAAGGATAATCGAAAGGGTCACCGGCAGGGCCGTGAGCAGTGTAGTGGAGACAGGGACGTTGTTGAACCACGACTTCCCGAGGTCCCCGTGGAACGTGGTGCCCACCCATTCCAAATAACGGACACCAAGCGGACGGTCGAGCCCCAGCTCTGCCGCCTTGGCTATTGCCTGTTCCGGCGTTGCAGTTTCCCCCACGATATTTCGTGCCACGTCAGAACCCGTGAAGTTGAGCATGATGTAGGTTGCACTGGCAACGAGGACCACGAGCAGGATCCCGGCCAACAGGCGTCGGATCAAGAACACGACCATCCCGTTCACCCTCTTTCTTTAATTGCTGTTCATTCCGGCCGTTGCTACGGGGCCGGCTTGAAGTTGTACAGGGGCGGGGCGTTGTAGAACGGGTTCATGGTGACTTCGACTTTCTTTGAGGAGGCGTAGGAGTCCTTTACGACATCCCACGGGGCGTTCCAGGCCTGGTTGACCACGTAGGTGTTCAGCTCCTGGTAGGCCTTGGTCTGAGCTTCTGCGGTGGAGTTGCTGATTTGGGCGATGAGGTCATTGACGTGCTGGTCCTCGAAATGCAGCGGATTCCAAGTGCCCTGCTTGGCCAGAATGAGTTGGATAGTGATCCAGGGGTCGGTGCCGCCGGTCTTGAAGTAGGACATGGCGTACTTGCCGGCGAGGATCGAGGGCATGAACTGGTCAAACGGAATTTTGTCCAGTTTGACCCGCACCCCGATGTTGCCCAATTGTTCCACCATGGCTGCCTGCATCTCCGGGAACAGCGAAGAGATATCCGGCATGACCACATCGAAACCGTTCGCATAACCGGCCTCGGCCAGCAATGCCTTCGCCTTCGCGGGATCATACGTATACGTCTGGTCGAGTGCCGGAACAAACGCTTCGCTGTCCGAGGTGAAGTGCTGGCTCGTGGGAGTACCCAGACCCTTCTTGGCGATTTTCACGATCGATGCGGTGTCGAACGCGTAGTTGAGGGCCTGGCGCACACGAACGTCTGCCAACGCAGGGACGATTGTTCCCTTACGGTCCCAAATGTAGAGCCCTTCAACATAGCCGGGGCTGACCGTATCGACTTTGAGCCCGCCCGCCTTCACCGCGTCGACTTTGGCGGCCGCCACCGGGCCCCCGTCCAGCTGTCCGGAGAGAAGGGCATTGGTCAGCGCAGTCGGGTCGGACATCGTCTTGACATCGACCTTGTCGAAGGGGAAGGCGCCCTTGTTCCAGTAGTTTGGATTCGCCGCGTAGACGTACTCCGTGCCGGCCGTGGTCGCAGCAACGTCCAAAGTGTAAGGACCTGAGCCCACCGGGCCCTGGGGTTTATCGAGCGCTTTCGGGCTCGCGATCATCCCGGCAACATTGCCCAAGCTCCGCAGCAGCGACGGGGTCGGCGTGGATAGCTTTACGACGACGGTCGAGGAATCGGGGGCCTGGACATCCGAGATTGCCTTCACTAGGGCGGCTGCCTCGCCCTTGCCGGCTTTCGTGTGCATCAGGTTTGCTTTGACCGCCTCTGCGTCTAGCGGTGTGCCGTCGCTGAACTTCACGTCGGTCCGCAGCTTTAGCGTTAGCGTGGTCAGGGCCGTGTCATACTCCCAAGAGGTCGCGAGGTTCGCGGTCGGGGCGCCCTTGGAATCCAGGCGGAACAAGGAGTCAAAGACCGGCTGGTAGTATTCCTGGTCCTGCCCGTTGCCGGCCTCTGCCAAGTCCCAGGACTTCAGGCTCTGCGAGACAGCCAGGTTGAGGGTACCGCCAGTCTTCGCTCCGGTAGACTCTGATCCGCCACCCCCGCAGGCCGACGTAGACAGTGCCAGCGCCAACGCGCCGGCAAGGACGATCCTTCTTTTCATGGTCTCTCCTGTTGGGAATTTATGGACTAGGCCTGACACAACTACGTGCCGGGTTGCTCGGATAAACTTCAAAAGTTTTGGGTAAGAGTTTGGTTCCTGGGGCCTTGATTCGAAGTGCCCCCCGTCACGTTGATTAAGCATCTTTTAGCCGCTGCTTGTTCACAAGATGCCGAAATTAGTTTTCTCGGTTACATAAATTCCAGTTGCCTCGGCTTCTTTTACGACTTCTCATAACGCGTTGTCAGCCACTCTCCGCAACGTGTGATGCTGTCCTCCGGAGCAGTGGTGCCACGATCGACCTTTATGCCCAACCAGCCGTCAAAGTCCGGTCCGGCGGCATCCAGGATTTCGTCGATGTTGGCGTCGCCGAAGCCGGGCTCGGTCCATAAACCTGCCCGTACGGTGGTGCGGTAGTCCACGTCTTCGTCACGGCTCTTGCTCGCGATGGCCAGGTGGTAGTCCTTTAGATGTATCCCGGCCAGCCGGGGGCGGTACTCAGCGATGATGTCCGCCGGATTGATGCCGGTACAGGCCAGGTGCCCCACATCGGGGCCGAAGCTCAGGATGGTTGAATCGACGCTGTCGAGGGCGAACCGGACTTCGTCCGCTGTTTCAATCCATGTCCCCACGTGGGGGTGTAATGCGGGCACCGCCCCTTCTCCGGCCATGATGCTTGCCGCATTGCCCAGGTAGTCACACACCGCTTCCAACCGCTCGGGCTTGAAATCGAAACCGACAGCGGGGTGGGTCACCCGTGCCGCTTTCTTGTCCATGCCCATGGCCAGGAACACAAGGGGCACGCCGACCGCACCGTTGTTGGCTGCGGTCAATCGTGCCCGTCCCAGGAACGTGTTCCGGGCCATCGGATCATCCGTCCAAGGCATGGGCACGTAGCCCCGGCCTGGACGTATCCCCGCCTGTGCCAGGCGATTGCAGTAGTCCTCAACTGCTATTCCTTCGGGGACTTCTGTCTTAATGGTGGTAAAGCCGCTGGAAGCGATAACGGGCAGTCGCTGTTGAAGGGGTGGTGCTTGCTGCGGGTCGATCCCCATCATCGGTTGCCAGCCATTGGATGGGGTTCAGGGCGACCCGGCTCTTTGAGATGGGCATAGTTGAGGCGTTTCCTTGCCTGGGGTCTGAAGACTATATGAAACGAGGGGTTGCTGCGCAGCAGCGAGACGTCCCGGCATCCTGTTGTCCGTGAGGAATTCAGCGCGAGGCGGGCTCCATGCCGAACGTCTTCTGGAACCACAGGCCGCAGAGGTCGACGCTTTCCCCCGGCGATGGCGTTGTGCCCCTGTCCACCTCGATCACAACCCAGCCGGCGAAGTCTTCCCCTGCAGCGCCTAGGATCGCTGGGATGTCGGCGTCTCCGGTTCCCGGCTCGGTCCAGATCCCTGCGCGTACTGTGGACTGGTAGTCGAGGTCCTCACGGCGGCTTTTTCCTGCAATGTCCAGGCGGTAGTCCTTGATGTGGATTCCGGCGAGTCGGCTGCGGTATTCTGCGATAATCCCAGCCGGGTCTATGCCCGTCCAGGCGAAGTGTCCGGCGTCAGGCCCGAACTTCAGAATGCTTTCGTCGACGCTGTCCAGGACGAAGCGGGCGTCCGCCGCGGTTTCAACCCATGTTCCGATGTGCGGGTGGAGTGCGGCGACGCCGCCCTCGTCGGTGATAATCTGTGCGGCCTCGGCCAGGTAGTCTCTGACCTGTTCCAGCCGCGTTGCATCGTGGCCGTATCCGACGGCGGGATGCGCCACGCGGGGAGCATCCCGCTGCATGCCCATGGCAAGGAACAGGAGCCCATTACCCAACTGAACGTTGTTGGCGGCGAGGAGTTTGGCGCGACCCAGATGGTGGGCGCGTTCTGCCGCGGATTCCGACCAAGGCAGGTTCACGTAACCCGGGCCTGGCCGGATACCTGCTTCTTGGAGTGTCTTGCCGTAGGCATCGACCGTGGAATCAGAAGGCACTTCGGACTGGATCGCAGTGAACCCTGCGGCTGCAATCCTAGCGAGGCGTTCGGTGAGTGGGGGCGCGATGCGCGGGTCAATCCAACCATCATCGGTGGCGACCCATTGCAGGGGATTGATGGCGAACTGGGTGGGCGATATGGGCACGACGAACTCTTTTCTGTCGGTGTGGGGTCGGCGTAGACGGTTAGGGTCGGAAGAGTGGTGCCGGGCGTTCGGTCCGGCTTTCGAGAACGATCGCCTGGCCAGTGGCCGCGGCTTCGTCGATTGCGAGCATGGCATCAAGGACATGGAACGCGAAGGCGGAATTAGCGCGGTGCGGCTGTCCAACTAGAGCACCCGCGAGGTCGCTCACGCCGAGTCCGCGACGGTGCTGTTCAGGAGTTCCGACTGCACCGAATAACGGCGTCACGGGTTCAAGGACCTGCCATTCGCTGTGTTCGCGGCGCTTCAACCTGACGTCGCCGTCGAAGGTGTTGGGATCGTTGAGGCTAAGGGTTCCTTCGCTACCGTAGATTTCGATCCTGGGCAGCGTGGTGTCCCAGACGTCGAAGCTCATGAGAATAGTCCCAATGGCGCCCGAATCGAAGGAAAATACGGCGGAGGCGTGGGTATTCACGGACACCGGAACCACATCCACCGAGCGGTTTGGAGCCGTGACCGTTCGCGTGGGGGAGCCGATGCGGGCGTCGGCGCTGACGCGCCGGATTGGCCCGAGGCAGTTGACCAAGGCCGCGATGTAATAGGGACCCATGTCCATGACCGGTCCGCCGCCCTTCTCGAAGAGAAATCCGGGGCTGGGGTGCCAGGTTTCGGCACGGGAGGACCTGACAAAGGCGCTGGCGCCAATGGGCGTACCGATGAGGCCGGCGTCGATCGCGTGCCTGGCCGTCTGGCCGGCGCTGCCGAGGAACGTGTCGGGAGCGGAACCAAGGATGCCTTGGTGCTCACGCTCGGCTTTGAGCATCAGGAGCGCGTCCTCACGGTTGGTGGCCAGGGGCTTCTCTACGTAGACACTTTTTCCAGCCTCGAGGGCCTGGATCACGGTTGACGCGTGGAGATTTGGGGGAGTCAGGTTGATGACAACGCTGATGTTCTCGTCAGCGAGGAGGGCTTCGGTGCCGCCGAAGCAGGATACTGAGAATTCGGCTGCTAGAGCGGCCGCCCGGTCGTGATCAACATCGGCGATGTATCTCACGCTCAGGTGGGGGAAGTTTTGGAGGCCTTGCATGTAGCGGGCGGAAATGTTTCCGGCGCCGATGATGCCAATGTTAGTAGTCATGGAGTGTCTCTTTCGAGGTGGTAGAAAGTCGTTACCGGAAGGCTATATTTGCGCTTTTTGAGCCACAAGATGCCGAAATAAGTCTGATTGCCGAATTTATTAAGCGCCCTTGGGTGCATAATGTGTTCATGAACGAGATAGCCTTAGATCGATCGCCTGCTAACACCATCCTGCGTCTGGTCGCGGGGGGAACAGTGACGAGCCGGGCCCAAGCTGCCCGTGTTACGGGAATGGCGAGGTCGACGATTGGCCTGCACGTCGACCAAATGCTCCAGGACGGGGTGCTGGTCGAGAACGATGAACCGCAAGGGGCCCGGGGACGTCCGGCGAAGGAGCTCAAGGTAGGCCGTGGTGCGGGCTATGTCGTTGACGTGATCTTTGACCGCACCGAGACCAGTGTCGCCATCTCCGACGCCAGCGCCGCAGTCCTCGAGTCCGCGACGATCGACATCCTGCTGAGCCATGACCCGGATTCAGTGCTCGAGCAGGTCTTTTCCACGGCTGATGAGGTGCTCGCGGAGCACGGCCTCGCGATTGCCGATGTCCGCCAAGTCATAGCAAGCGTTCCCGCCCCCATTGACTTCCAGAAGGGAGTCACCGCTCACCGATCAATCATGGCCGGCTGGGAAGGGATCCAGATCGCAAAAATTCTAGGCGATCATTTTCGTGCCCCGGCGCTGATGGACAATGACGCGAACCTCATGGCTTTAGGCGCTGCCACGATGCTGCACGAGGATGAACTTCCGCTGGTCCACCTGCAACTATCCACCGGGATCGGCGCCGGACTGGTCACTGCCGATTCCAAGATTCACCGCGGCGCCGACGGATCGGCAGGAGATATTGGGCATCTACGGATCGACAGGCAGTCCGAGGTCCCCTGCCAATGCGGGAAGCGCGGGTGCATCGGTGCATACGCCAGCCTCCACGCAGTGATGACACAACTCGGGATCGAACAAGGAACCGGCGTCGATCCCAGGGCCGCGCGGAAGACCATCACACAATTGGTCAAGCGCTCCGATCCCGCGACACTTGGCGCACTAAGGGATGCGGCCGTGCACTTGGGCTACCTGACGGCGATCCTGGTGGACATGTTCAACCCGAGGACCATCGTTCTCGGCGGCCCGATGGTTGAACTCAGCGACGACGTCCTCTCCACCGTCCGCGGGATTGTCTACCAAGAGGCAATGTCCGTGGCAACGCGACGACTCGTGATCGGCCCCTCCCGCCTGGGAAACAAGTCGGCCTTGGTCGGGGCCGCGCGGCTGGGGGCCGACAAATTGCTCGACGCGTCGCTCCGCGGCGGGCGGTCTGCCGGACCAAGCAAAGCCTAGGCGTTCACGGACGCTCTGGCGGGAAGAGTGTTCCTCCGTGCGATGCCCGACTGTAGGACCATCCGAACATGCTCCGGCCTCGCCAACGCTGCGATATCTGTCAGCGGATCCGCGTCCGTGATGACCAGGTCTGCGATTTTTCCGACCTCCACCGTTCCGACCACGTCGTCAATGCCCAGGAGTCGGGCTCCGTTCAGGGTGCCTGCCGTGATTGCCTGCAGTTCCGTCATGCCGAGTTGAACGAGGTAAGCCAGCTCCAGAAGGTTTGCGGCATGGGGGCTGACGCCGGCGTCCGTCCCCATGGCGATGGCAACACCGCGGCTGATCGCGAGAGCGATGTTCTCCCGCGTCCGCTCGGCCCAACGGGACTTCTTTTCGAAGTGCAGGGGGCTCACTTTAGACGGGTCTAACGGATTGAAGGCCGTAGCCAGGGTGGGCACCAGAAACGTTCCGGAGGCGAGGGCGAGATCGCAGGCCTCATCCGTCACCCCGTAGCCGTGCTCGATGCTTGCGACGCCACCCCGGAGAGCGTTAAGGATCCCTGCGGTGCCCTGCGCATGGGCGGCGACCTTCTTTCCACGATGCCGACGTGCCTCGTCTACGACTGCCCGAATTTCCGCCTCGCTCAGGTCTTCGTCATCCGGATCATCATGCGGACTGCCCATGCCGCCGGTGGCGCAGATCTTGATCACATCAGCGCCCTCCCGTAGGACCGTCCGGACAGCAACCCGGGCTGATTGCTCATCGTCGGCCAGGATAGTGAAATGCCCTGTGGCGTTATGGCCGTCCGGCCCCGTCGCGTCGCAGTGTCCGCCGGTGTGACCGATGATCCTTCCTGCTGACAGCAAACGCGGAGCTTCGATCAAGCCAGATTCCTGCGCCAAGCAGTAGCCAGCCGACAAGCCACCCAGGTCCCGCGCCGAGGTTATACCGGCAGCCAAAGTATCCCGCATTCTCCGGGCAACATGGAAGCTGGTAAGGGCGGAGTCCGCCGGAGGGCCGGAGGGCTTAGGACCGAAAAGAAAATGCACATGAGCGTCAATAAATCCCGGAAGAATCGTCATGCTGCTCAGATCCACGGTAGAGGCGTCCGGAGTGGCTGGGGCACCCCCAGCAGGACCTGCATAGGCGATCCTGCCCGACCCATCCACGATGACTGTTGCATCATCCTGCGGCCTGTTACCCGTTCCGTCGATCAAGCGCGCATGCTCGAAGCGCTTCATTATGCCGCCCATGGCACGATCCCTTCGTCTTGAGGTCGGAGCAGGATCCAGATGGCCCTGAGTGCTAGGCAGGTGCCCAGATCGGGCATCCTGTTAAGCAGTGTAGTTAGCGGTGCGCCGCGTACAAGATGACGATTTAAGTTCGTTTACGGATAAAAAACCGCACAATTGACCTACGCTCGCCTCTCGTCGCATCCCGTGCGGAAGCAAAGTCTCCAACGCCGATAATGGAGATTCTGTAAAGCTATGGGGCCGCTTGCGAGCGTCGTGCAGCCCTGAAGAGAGACCGTTATTCCAGCCGGGCGTGACGCAGGTACTGGTAGACGGTTTCCCTGCTGATTCCGTATTCGCGGGCCAGGGCGACTTTCGGTACCCCGGTGCCGGCGCGCTCGACCATCTCGGCGGCCCGTTCCGGGGAGAGTGTCTTCTTCCGTCCCTTGTAGGCTCCGCGCTGCTTGGCCAGGGCAATTCCTTCCCGCTGCCGCTCCCTGATCAGTGACCGTTCGAACTCTGCGAAAGCACCCATCACCGAGAGCATGAGGTTGGCGATGGGGGAGTCCTCGCCTGTGAAAACCAGGCTCTCTTTCACGAACTCGACCCGCATGCCTTTGCGGGTTAGTCCCTGGACGAGAGCACGCAGGTCATCAAGGTTCCGGGCAAGCCGGTCCATGCTGTGCACCACCACGATGTCTCCATCGCGGGCGAAGCGAAGCAGCTCGGCGAGCTGTGGTCTGGCGGTGTCCCTGCCAGAGGCCTTATCCGTGAAGACGCGGTCGAGAACCTGGCCTTCGAGCTGGCGTTTCTCGTTCTGGTCCAGCGTGCTCACCCGCACGTACCCGATCCGCTGACCAACCATTTGTCCTCCCAACCCTCAAGACGTCAGGTTGAGTTTCAGGGCACACTCACTACGGCGTCAATAGGTCGACGGGAATGTGGCATCAAGTGCGATGTCAGCGGAGCTGGTCCAGGGCCTCGTGGGCGACCAGAAGCAGGTCATCACGGTTGCTGAGCTGCATTGAATCCTCGCCGTACAACTCGATCGCTACGTCGACGGCCGCCTCTGCGGTCCTGATGTCCAGCGCCCGGCAGAGCACCGCAATATCGGGGATGTCCCGGTCCCTGCCGGCTGCGAGCTTCATGGCGAGTAGGAACCTCGGGGACGCGACACGCAGCACGAGGTTCTTAGCAATCGCAACCTCCGCTGCCTCTGAGTCCTCGCCGTCGGGTATGTAGGCGCGGGCCGCGTTGTTCAGCCACCGAGGATCCAAGTCGAGTTCGGCAGCCATGTCCGTGGCGAGCTCCTGCACCGTCTGCTCCGGCTTGTACACAGCGTCGATGTCGGTTGTGGAGCGTCGGGAGTCGAACTCCACAGCGATGGCAGCGCCGCCGACAAGGTAGATATCAGCTGCGGCGCCCCTTGCTTGGAGCCGACGGGAGAGCTCGATCAGAAGCTCCCGTATGTCATCCGGCCCAAGGGACGCCCGTCGGGCCGGTCTCATGCTGCGGCCAGGTTGGCCGGATCAAACGCGATGTTTGCTTCGGCGAATTCAACGGGGGTGCGTTCCGCCATGCGCAGCTTCCATGCAGGGGAAACGTGCTTGCGGGGGGTGGCATACCATTTTGACTCCAGCGGCGGAGTGGTCGTCCAATCCGGCTCCTGCAGCCCGTACTGGTGGCACTTGTACGCGAAGGTCCTGGCCAGCAGGGTATCCCAGCGTTTGCGACCGGTGGAGATGGGCCGGGCACGAAGGAAGCGCCGGCGCCCGGACGCATTCAGCTCGTCAAAGTAACTGGCTGCCATGGAAAGTACCCGCATCGCGAAGTCTGGATCGCCTTTGCGCAGCTCCCGCCTCATCTGTCGGGCTGCCGATTCAGCAGTCCAGTAGAGTTCCGGCTCTGCAGACGTCCCCGTGATGCCGATTCCAGCGCCAAGTTGTGCAAGGACCTTCAGGGCAGTGCTGATGGAAACGTTTCTGCCCTGCTCAAGATCGATGATGGTGGACCGGCCGACTCCGATGGCGCGTGCAAGGGTCTCCTGGGACAGACCCGCGTGGAGGCGGTGCCGTTTCACCTGCTCACCAAGTTCCCGGGCGTCCTGAATCGCCTTCATCTGTTACACCTCCTGTCGCTTGTATCCATCATAGTGTGAAAGCTCGAGGATCGTGTGGGAGGGTGGCCGAAACCCGAACTGCAAGACGGGTTCTGTCGGTGCTGTTCTTTCAGGGGACTCCTTGAATGGACCGTTCGGTAGCGTCTGCGCCGTCTTGAAGTGCCTG